>JBEKXR010000014.1:0-18365 GCA_049511935.1 Spirochaetia bacterium
GGTGGACATGAAATCGGCGGATGGAGTCACGGAGGTGTATATCAAGTACCTGGGTGCCTGCAAGGGCTGCCCGAGTGCGGAGGTGGGGACCTTGAGCTACATCGAAGATTTCCTGAAAGCGGAGCTGGATCCGGCCATCCGCGTCCTCCCCGTGTAGACCGAAGGAAGTCACGGGTGCTTCACGCCGCTCTGGCAGCGTACATTCTCTGTTTCGCCGGCGGAGTCACCCTCGTCGTCGTCTCTCTCTTCGCCTCCCGTCGTTTCTCCCTGCCCAGTTTCCGCGACTTCGGCCTGCTCTTCGCCGCATCGACGTTGATCCTGGTCGTCGAAGCTGTGAAAACCTACGAGCGCGCCGTGGCCTCGGATTTCGGATACGGACTCCACGTGATGGGCATCGTGCTCACTGTGCTCGGCAATGCCGGCATGACCTGGTACCTGCTCACCCTCGCGCTGCAGGTCGCGCGCATGCCGCCTTCTCGCGTGCGCATCATCCTGTGCGGCATTTTGGCCCTTGCGACTGCGCTCCTGGGCGGGCTGAAAGAGGCGGGACCCCTGCTCTGGACGCAGGCCGGACCTGGTGTGGTTCTCTGGAACGCAAACTACCTCGCGATCCTGGGGATTCACGTCTTTGCGGCCGTGATCCTCCTCTCCGGGTTCAAGAAGATCGAAGACCAGTGGCTCCAGTCCTTCATCCGCAGCTTTCTCATTTTCCTCGGCGTGTTCGCGCCGCTCGCTGCTGCTCAGCTCGTGGTGCAGGACATCCCGACATCCCCGCAGATCCTGCGGGACTATCCTCTCGAGCAGCTCATCTACTACCTGGGTTTCGTGATCATGGCGCTGGTCTATTTTGCGCGATACTACGTGCTGCCTTCCCGGAGCACAGCGTTCAACTTGCCTGAAGATTTCGTCCGCAGGTACGGAATATCGCACCGTGAGAGTGATATCATCGAAATGATGGCCAGGGGATTCAGCAACAGCACTATCGCGGAAAAGCTGTTTATCTCCACGCTGACCGTGAAGAACCATGTCTACCACATTTACCAGAAAACAGGAGCTGGAAATAAGGTTCAACTTCTCAACTTGATAAATACATTAAAATGAGCCTTTTAGACTATTGCTCAGGGAGAGAATTACGTTAGGATTTGACCCCATACTTAAAAAGTGAAAAGCGCCGGCAGGAAGGTAGATAAAAAGTATTAGAAAACGTTTTGCTCATAAAAAAAGTCGTTCTATGCAAAAGCGGGGTATCTTCCTGCTGGCGGTATTTTCAGGGCGGTTCTGAAAAAAAACGCACCTAATGAGGCTCGCGTTCACGCCTCGGTCGCTCAGTTGCCGAATACCGCCGTGAAAATCCCGATCTTCATTCCGAACTTCCCAGGACCGTTGTTTCCGCGAGCTCCCGGATACGGGAGCCAGGGTCCTTGACGAAATACCCCCCATGGTAGCAGAGCACCGCCTGGATGGGGAAGGCAATGAGGTTTTTCAGGGACGCAACGGCTGCAGGCATGTCGGGGGTCGAGATGGGGCTGGGGCCGGTCAGCTCTCCATTCTCCACCCGGAGGGCATCCCCTGACACGAGAAGTCCTATGGATTTCACGAAAAAGCAGACGTGCCCGGGTGTATGCCCCGGTGTGGCGATCACGTCGATGCCGCCGTGGAATGCAAGGAGCTCTCCGCCCTGCAGAACCCGAAGCACTTTCACTGTGGGCGGGGCGGACATCATCAGCCGTGCCTGGTGCCGCAGCTTTTCCGGCATCGCCTTCAACCGCTCTTCCAGCCGTGCAGGGTCCATCCTCATGAGGCGTTTCTCGCCCTCGATGTACGGCTTGTCCGCCACGTGCGCGTAGACTTCGGCGCCTGAGGCGGCCTGGACCGCTTCTGCCGAGCCGATGTGATCCAGGTCCTGGTGCGTCAGGAAGATCCGCCGCACGTCCATCAACTTCAGCCCCAGTCCTGTGAGCCCTCTTTCTATCGCCGGCAGCTGCCCGGGGAAACCGGCGTCGAGGAGCGTGACCCCCTCGCGTCCCTCCCAGAGGACGACGGGATGGATCGTGCTCTTCGTGGCCATGAAGCTCATCGTGAGCTCGAGGGCCTCAGCATACTCTCCCAGTCTCATGCGGTACCCCTTCCGACCACGTACGGCTTTCCGTTTCTCGGATCCGTCCTCCGCGGGCAGGGCGCGTTCGAGCAACGTCAGCCGCATCCTGAGGAATCCTACCGGCGGCGCGCTGTGCGGTCAATCGACCTGACGGCCGCCGCGTGCATGGTACTCCATGCAGTTTGGTTGCATCCGGGCGGCCACCGCGGAGCCCGGCCCTCTTTTTGCGGCCCGGAATCACACATTTTGGTGATGTGCAGATCCGGGTGTTCTCCTATCTTCGGCATGACAGGAGAACAGTGATGAAGAAGACGGCACTGGAATTCGAACGGATCGACGTGGAGGCGCTGTATCGCCGCTATGGACCGATGGTTTTGCGGCGATGCCGGCAGCTGCTCAAGAACGAGGACCTGGCCGCGGACGCGATGCAGGAGACCTTCGTGCGGGTGCTCCGCAGCAGGAAAACCCTGCACGCGAGCTATCCGTCAAGCCTGCTGTATCGGATCGCGACGAATGTCTGCCTGAACATGCTCCGCACCAACCGGCGCCGGCCGACCGTGAGCGCCGATTCCCTCCGGGAAGGCCTGGCGAGCAGGGAGCGGATGGAAGACAGGATCCTCGACACATTCGTCCTCGAGCAGGTCTTCTCGCGGGCGAAGGAGAGCACGCGCAGGGCCGCGGAGATGCACTTCCTGGAAGGCTGCACCCTCGAGGAGACCGCGCATCAGGTCCAGCTCTCCATATCCGGCGTGCGAAAACGCCTGCGCACACTCCGCGAGCAGGGCGTGGCGCTCATGGCGAGGTAGGCAGGACGACGGAGACCTTCGTCCCGCCGGCCGGAATGCTGTCCACGCTCAAGGTGCCCCATATGCGCTGGACCCTTTCCCGCATGCTGCGCAGACCCAGGCCCCCGCTCTTCTGGGCAAGCTCCAGCTTGAATCCCACACCGTCGTCGCTGATTTCCAGACGCGTTTCCTTCTCTCCGAACTGAAGGTGAATCTTTACCGCCTGCGCCCTCGAATGCTTCAGCGCATTGTTGAGGGCTTCCTGGGCGATCTGGTACAACTCCTGGCGGCACTCCTTGCCTAGTCTCTCCGTCCCCTCCACGTGGAACTGCACGGCCATGCCCCCGCGCGACTCCACCGCATCGAGCCTGGTCTGGATGGCGTCTGCAAGGCTTCCCGTCTCCAGGGCCGGCGGGCTGAGCTCGAAGATCAGCAGGCGCATCTCCCGCAGCGCTTCCCGGGCGGTCGTTCCGAGCTCCCGCATGTGCTCCGCGGCCTCGACGGTCTTCCCGGCGCCGAGCAGACGGGCAGCCGCCTCCGCGTAGAGCGTGACGCTGTACAGCGACTGCGTCACCGAGTCGTGCAGCTCCCTGGCCAGCCGGTTGCGCTCCGCAAAGGCCGCGGTCTGCTCGGCCTGCGCGCGGAGCCGGGCGTTCTCGATCGCCATTGCTGCCTGGACACCGATGCTCGTGGCCAGCTGTACCTCTTCATCGCTGAACCGCCGGGGCGACCGGTAGTACAGGGTGATCCCCCCGTAGCCCTCGTTCTGCACGATCAGGGGTACGGAAAGGATGGCGCGGTAGCCCGTCTCGATCATCCGCTGCAGGCCCTCGCGATCCTCCCGCGCTCCCGGGCTTGGATCACGCATGAGCGCGTGAATGAACTCTCCCGCGTCAGGCACCGCGAACGGTTTTCGCTCCGCCAGGGCCCTGCCCGCGCCGCCCCTGCCGGGTGAGAAACGGACACCGGTGGTGTACGCCGGGTCCAGGCCGCAGGCGGCACGGATGGCGAGCGGGCCCTCGGGGGATTCGAGCTGGAACAACGAGGAGGCGTCGCACTGCATGAGGCGGCAGGCCTGGCTGATGATGAAGTTCAGCGTCTTCTGAAGCGGAGAGTCGGAATTGAGCACGGCAAGCGTTTCGCGCAGTCCCTCGGCGACCTCCCGCCGCCGGTTTGCCTCGGTCCGCCCGGCCCGCTCGAGATCCAGGAGCCGGGCGTTCTCGATCGCCAGCCCGATCTGCTGGCCGATGGCGATGAGAAGGGACTCCTCCTCGGATGTGAGGTCCCGGTCCTCGCGCGTGTTGAGAACGAGGCCGCCCACGAGCGTGCCCTTTGCGGCGAGCGGCACACCGATGATCTGTTTCAGCCCTTCCGCTTCAATCGACCGTCTGAGCGGTCCGTCGGGGTAGTCCGCCACCGCCCAGGAGAGGGGCTGCTCGAGGTTGAGCTCCCGGCCTGCCAGGGCGCTCACGAGATCCAGCCGTGCGGTCTGCTCGACGAACCCGGGAGAGAGACCCTTGTGTGCGAGCATGACCAGGGTCCCGGATTCCTCTTCCAGCCAGTAAGCGCCGCCCGCCTCGATCACGAACGCCTCCATCGTTTTCTCGAGCGACACCTTGAGGATCTCGCCGAGACCGACGAGGCCGCTCACGACCGCCGCGACGGAGTTGAGGAGTCCCATCTCCCGGGTGCGATCCTGCATGCGGCGTTCGAGTGACGCGTAGGCCTGCTCCAGCTCCAAGGTGACGCGCGTGCTCGTCGACAGGGTCTGGATGTGCTTGGTGGTGAACCGTTCGAGAAGCACGGTGAGGGAGACGAGGAACACGCCGAGGGCCACGCCGGCCTCGATCCAGAAGCCCAGGTCCAGGGGATTCCGCGACTCGGTCAGCCATCGTGAAAGGATCCCCGCTCGTGCGAGGGCCGCGAATCCCGCGTAGAGGGCGAGGCTGATCGCCAGGCAGATGTACCCGCCCCTCGCCCCGATGAGGATCGTGGCCGCGGCAGGCAGAAATACCAGGTACAGCCGGGCGCTGCCCGCCAGCCCCACCCGGGCGAAGCTGGCCGCCGCAATGGCGTACGTGAGCGCGAGAAAGAGCCACGCGCGCACGGGGACGTCGATCCGGGGAATGAAGATGAGCAGGACTAACCCCACGTACCCCGCCGAGTAGACCCAGAGAAGCGGCGTGAGCTGGGCGTTGAGAAAAGCGTTGGCGATGACGGAGAGATAGGCCGGCAGGCCGGAGGCGGCGCCGACGAGCATGACAAGGCGCAGCGCCCGGGCCCGCCATTGCAGGAGGTCGCTTTCGTCAGGTGGTGCTGTCATTGCGCCTCGATCCTACGTCCGCGCGATTCGGCACGCAAGTCACAACGTGTGACTTGCCGCGGCGCAGGTGCCGTCACATGCAGGGTTCCGCGGGTTTTGGAGGGAACCCCAGCGCGGCAACCGCGCCCAGCAGGGTCTCGGGGCTCTCGCACTTGCTCACGAAGCCGTCCGCCCCGGCTGCCCGCGCTTCCTGTGCGTTGCCCGCGTGAAGGGAAAGGACCAGGACCTTTATCGTCGGAAAATGAGACTTGATCCAGCGCGTCGCGGCCAGCCCGTCCAAGTCCGGCATGCGGACGTCCATCAGGACCAGGTCGGGATTCACCTCCTCGGCAAGGCGCTCCGCCTCCAGCCCGTTCGCCGCTTCCCAGATCTCCGGCTGAGGCATAGATGCGCAGAGCAGGGCCTTGAGCCCGCTCCGGGCGTGTCTCTGATCGTCCGCAATGAGAATTCTCAAAAAGCGCGTCTCCTTCGGGGCGCGCCCCTGGAGCCCGCCTCGCGATGGAAATATAGACCAGGGGCTTCCGCGGGCGCATCGTTAAAATGTGTGATTTTCCCTCAGGAAGATGTTGAGAGAGTCGTGGGGCTAGGCCTGGTTGGGCGGCGGAACGTCATCAAGGGACGCGAGCCCCGCGCGGAGTGCGTAGAGCGCGGCTTGCGTGCGGCTGGCAAGGTGGAGCTTGCCGAGGATGTTGCTCACGTGGCTGCGGACTGTCCATTCCGCCACGAAGATCTTTGCCGCGATTTCCTTGTTGCTCATTCCCTGGGCGATCAGCCGCAGCACTTCCATCTCCCGCTCCGTGAGCGGATCGGATGTCTGTTTTCCCGTCCCGCCTCCACCGCGCTGTGAGAGCTCTTGGAGAACCTTCCGCGCGATGGAAGGCTCGAGGGAGGGTTCGCCCCTGTGCACCTGGCGAATGGCCTCCAGAAGCTGCTCGGGGGTCGAGTCTTTCAGCAGGTATCCCAGAGCGCCCGCTTTCACCGCGGGGAATACCTTGTCGTCCGCCGCGAAGCTGGTGAGCACGAGGATCCGACTTGCCGGTCTTTCGGAGGTGATCCTCCGTGTGGCCTCGATGCCGTCCATTTCAGGCATCACGAGGTCCATCAGGATCACGTCAGGTTCCAGAGCAGCCGCCTTCTCCACGGCCTCGGCACCATTCTCCGCTTCGCCGACCACCTGCATGTCCTTTTCCGTCGCGAGGAGCACCTTGATTCCCTTCCTCACGATGTGGTGGTCGTCGGCGATCAGCAGCCGTATCGCTTTCTTCACGCGGGGAGTATATCACGAGGGGGGGCAATCGCGACGGTCTGGACGCCGCCCTGCTGCCCGTGCCAGGATCGTGCCCATGAACGAGGAAGTCCGCTACCACATGTGCCGGCCTGCCCAGGTCCGGGCCCGGCGCGAGCAGTGCCCGGTGGCCTACATCCCGATCGGAACCATCGAATGGCATGGGCCGCAGAACCCGCTGGGAGCCGACAGCCTCCAGGCGGAGGGGCTCGCGCTGCTGTGCGCGCAGAAAGGCGGAGGGCTCGTCTTTCCCCCGCTGTATTACGGGGAGAGCCGGTGCGAGTCTCTCATGGAGGCGAACGCCGAGGATCGGGAGGAGATCGCGAAAGCCATGGGACTGCCGCCGGACAACTTCTTGCCGGAGCGCCAGCCCTTCAGCCCAACCGAGCAGGTCCTCAACTACCAGAGGCTTCTCCTGCACATCCTGGCGGAGGCCGAGTCGCTCGGATTCGGGCTCGGGGTGCTGGTGGCAGGGCATTACCCTCTCATCGATCATGCCCGTTCCGCAGTGCTCCTCTTCAACAAGAGACACTACAGCAAGTACCACGGAATGCTCGCGTGGGCATGCGTCGACTACCTGATGGTGCGGGACGCGCACCCGGACTCGGGAGACCACGCGGGGGGGTGGGAGACCTCCCATCTGCTCGCCCTCCATCCCCAGACCGTCGATCTCAGCACGCTCCCCCCGAAGGGCGCGAAGCTGGTAGGGATCATGGCCACGATAGCGCCCCAGGATTCAACGGCCGAGTTCGGCCGGCGTACCCTCGAGGAATCAGCCGAGATCGTCCTGAAGGAGGTGGCGCACCGGCTGGCCCACCAGGAGCAGTATCGTCAGCACGGGGGGAGCCTCCAGGAAGGTCTGTGGAGGAACCAGTCCCCGGGAACCTGAAAGGCACGCCCTCCCGCGGCTACTCCCACGAGATCAGTTCCACCACGGTCAATTGCACGATCGCGCATCCATCGAAGACCGCCTCGACCCGGTAGGGGTTGTACGGCCTTCCGTCGGGGCTTCGCCTGTCGGGCCGAAGCATGAACGTCACCCGGTCCGGTCCCACGACCTCCTCGGTCTCGCGATACGCGGGCCCGCCCCGGGCTCCCGGGATGCGCCGAAGGCCCCGGTCTCCCAGGAAGGGCACGATCTTCTGCCTCCCGACCAGTTTTTTCTCATGCCAGTGCCGGCCGTTCACGCCCTCGGCCCAGGAGGTGAACACGAGTCCGGGGTGAAGACATGCGAGGCTCGCGGAGAACCGCGAGGCGTCGTTTGAATCGTAGAACGTCCTGATGACTGCCATCTTGTCGGGGCACCCTCCGGCAGCGGCTCCATGGACTTCCGTGGGACGAGCCGTTATGATGGTCAAAAGAGCGAGGGCGAGCGCACCTGCCCGTGCGCCGCCTGATAGCGCTGAGCGCATTGAGCCGCCTCCATTCACGGAAAATATACCTTTTGGACTCGGGAACGGTTGATCTGGACCCTCCGATGTCATATCGTTCGACGCAGCCAGCAATGGTAGATTATCTGATCCACTTCTACAGGAAGGGTTCGCCGCCCTTCCGTTCCCTTTCCCTCCTCCCCGAGGAGAGCGCCCTTTCGATCATGAGAAGGCTCTACATCAAGGGCTCCGCGTTCTGGGAGAGATTCAGCGATCCCTGCGGGTACCTTGCGGAAAGGAAAAAGGTCGAGGCCGCCCTCTACGAAGGTTTCGTGGGGAAAGGAGGAGCGCCCCGCACCCGGCATCCGCTCTACCTCGTGCTGGGGAGACCGAAATGGACCGAACGGGTTGCCGACCCTGCGACCCTCGCCACTTCCGATGAGCTCCTGGTCCCTCTCGACATCATCCCGCGAGACGTCATCAGCTTCACGTATCCCGACAGCATGGTTTCGGCGTTCATGGTGGAGCAGAAGAAACCCGAGTACTACGAGCCTGAGTATCATGGAAAGGTTTTCACCCTGGATGAGATCCGCGAGATCCTGGAGCGGAAGGGAATGCCGGGCGAGGGGTGGGAAACGAAGATGCCGGTTCATCTGGCCCACTATATCGAGGCGCAGGTCTGGGACCACGCGGTCCTGCAGGATTTTGCCCGTCAGAGGAGGCACGCTCATGAGCAATGACGATTCACTTTCTCCGGAGAACCTGGATCCGCGGAGTGAACAGTTCGGTGTGAGGGACGCGAACGGCCACTGGCGGCCCCCGTACCCGTGCCGCTACGCTCCGCTTTTCGCCTGGCCTGTGCGGCCCTTCCGCCTGCTGAAGTGGCTCTTCGGCTACCCGGGACTCCTGTGGCCGATCAATACGTTTTTCTTCGGCCTTGCGCTCCTCACCTGGTACGTCCTGCAGCCATCCCTCGCCCAGGCGGTCCAGCTCAGGCCCGGCTGGATCGGGCTCATGCTGCTGCGCAACATGGCTCTCCTGTGGCTCGTGTCGGGGTCACTTCACCTCGTCCTTTACACACTGAAGCTGCACGGGAGCAGGCGAAAGTACAATCCCCAGTGGCAGGCAACCGACAGCAGGAGATTCCTCTTCCACAACCAGGTGTTTGACAATGCCTTCCGCAGCAGTCTCATCGGGTGCCCGATATGGACCGCCTACGAGGTGCTGTACATCTGGGGTGCGGCGAATCATTGGTGGCCGTACGTCAACCCGACGGAGCACCCGGTCTGGTTCGTGGCGCTCTTCCTCCTCATCCCGCTGTGGCGTGAGACGCACTTCTACTGCATCCACCGGCTGATCCACTGGCGGCCCCTGATGATGGCGGTGCACCGAGTCCACCACATGAATCCAAACCCGGGACCCTGGACCGGGCTGGCGATGCACCCGGTGGAGCACCTTCTGTACTTCAGCGTGCTGGCCATCCACTTCGTGGTTCCCTCCCATCCCCTGCATTTCTTCTTCAATTCCCAGCTCACCGCGCTCACCCCCGCGATGGGACACCACGGATTCGAGGGACCGCTGTTCAACGGCAGGCTCGTGACCGGCTCGTACTTCCACTACCTGCATCACCGATTCGTCTCCTGCAACTTCGGAGAGACGACGGTACCGCTGGATCGGTGGTTCGGGGTGTTCTTCAGCGGGGTCGGGACATATCGAACGAAGAGGAATGCGCCGGACTGATCCCGGCACGGCGCACTGCGGCTCGCCGCGCAGTTGCCCCCTCCGTGCGCCGGTTCGTACACTTTGGTATGACCATTCGACGGATCCCGCCAGGCATTTTCCTGCTCGTGATCGTTTCGCTTCTTCAGATTGTCGGGCTTGCGCTGCCTGCAGCGATTCATTCCCAGGCACGATCGTCTCCCGGCATGCCGTTTGCCCTCGACGTGCCCAGGGGTTTTCGCATCGTGGTCGTCTCAAACAGGGTGCAGGGCGCCCGGTTTGTTGCCGCGGCTCCCAACGGCGACATTCTCGTTTCCGAGATCTCCCGCGGACAAGTCGTTGCGGTGCGTCCAGGTTCACCCTTGGGGACGCAGCCTCTCGTCATCGCCCGTGGGCTGGAAAAGCCGAACGGCCTGGCCTTCCGCGGCAATGACCTGTACATCGCCACGTGGTCGGGAATCGTGGTCATCCCGGACTACCCGAGGGGGATCGGTTCACCTCGCGTGCTCTTCGATGACATGCCCAGAAACGGGGATCACAATGCCCGTGCCCTGGCCCTCGCCTCCGACGGGAGCATCTTCATCTCATCCGGATCTGACTGCAACGTCTGCACGGAAGCCGATCCTCGCCTCGCGACGATCCTCCGCTACTCGGCCGATGGGAAGGAGAACAAGATCCACGCCTCGGGGCTCCGCAATGCGAGCGGACTTGCCATCGACGGCCGGGGCAGGCTCTGGGCCGTGGTGAACCAGCGGGACAATCTTACTCCCGATCACACGGACCTTCCCCCGGATGAGCTCGACCTGATCCAGGAGGGAGGCAACTACGGGTGGCCCACGTGCTACCCGATCGGCAGCCAACGGCTGCCGAATCCCGAGTTCGGGTCAGCCTCGTGCGCGGGCATTCTTCCGACGACACTCGATTTCCAGGCGCACTCTGCACCCCTGCAGGCTGTGTTCTACGGCGGGACGCAGTTCCCGCAGCGCTACCGTGGGGCTCTGCTCGTCGCATTCCATGGCTCCTGGAATCGCCAGCCGCCCACGGGATACAAAGTCGTGGTGGTCACGTTCGCGGACGGCACGCCGACGGGCGTGGAGGACTTCGTGACGGGATGGCTCACCGGCAGCTTCAGGGTCCTCGGCCGCCCCGTCGGGCTCGCGGTTGCCGCGGACGGCTCGTTGTACATCAGCGATGACACCGGGTATCTCTTCCGCGTGGAGTACGCGGGATAGAGCGGCAGGGAGCGGCGACCCCAAATCGCATCCGCGCTCGTCACTCGATATCGCGGGCGCACGCGCCTTGGCCGGCCCGCGTGGCCCGTGATTATATTCCTCGAGACCTCCATCTCGTGCGCATTTCTGGTTTCGCCTGATTGACTTTGTGTCCTTCCGCACAGAACGAGTCGGGTCTTATCTGTATTCTCTATCGCAGCACGGCGTTCCGTGCCGTCATCAGCAGTTACGGGGAGGACATCATGAACGAAGATCAAGTCAAGGGCCGCATCGAAGAAGCGAAAGGCGAAGCGAAGAAAATCGCCGGCAAGGCAGTTGGCAATAAGGCCATGGAACGAAAGGGAAAGTTACAAAATGCCCACGGGAAGGCCCAGGCGAAGCTTGGTGATCTGAGGGGAGACATCAAGAAACCCATCTGAAGCAGTTGATCGCGAAGTTCCGCGTGAGCCCCGTGGTGGGCTTCAAACTCTCTGACGCTTGTCGAGGAGCAATGGTATGTCGGGTACCCTGAGGTTTCGTGTTTTCATGGCCATCGGTGCGGTGCTGGCCGTCTGCGGCGCCACGGCATGGGCAGATCCGCCCTCCCAGGTCGGCAGGCTCAGTCTCATCAGCGGCTGGGTTTCCTTTCACCCGGGGAGCCTCGATGAGTGGGCGCCGGCAACGCTGAATTATCCGCTGACCGTGGGTGATCATCTCTGGACGGACACCGGCGCGCGCGCCGAAGTGCACGTGCGTTCCGCGGTGATCCGGCTGAACTCCAATACCGAGTTCTCTTTCCTGAACCTCGACGACCAGACGGTCCAGGTGCGGGTATCAGAGGGATCGGTGAATGTCAGACTGCGCCGAGTCGACGATGGGACAGTTTTCGAAATCGACACGCCAAATGCCACGGTGACACTGCCCTCGGCGGGGAGTTACCGTATCGACGTCCAGCCAAGCGGCGAGACAACTGTCACCGTGCGTGCGGGCATGGCTGAAGTGACAGCAGGCGAGGACGCCTACGACGTGTCTGCGGGGCAATCCACGGACATATCCGGCTCTGATTCGATCAGTTACTACGTCACGGCAGCCTCGCGGCCGGACGAGTGGGATGCCTGGTCCTCGAGCAGAGATCACCGGGAAGACCAGTTCGCATCGAATCCCCGTGTTTCCCGCGACATGATCGGTTCCGAGGACCTCGATGACAACGGAACATGGTACAATGACGGAGGCAACGGCCCCGTGTGGTTCCCTTCGCACGTTCCTGCCGGATGGGCCCCCTATCGATTCGGTCATTGGTCGTGGGTCGAGCCGTGGGGATGGACGTGGGTCGATGACACTTCCTGGGGATTTGCTCCGTTCCATTACGGACGCTGGGCATATCAGAACGCCCGCTGGGAGTGGAGCCCGGGGGCTGTCCAGGCGCGTCCCGTCTACGCACCCGCTCTCGTCGTGTTCGTCGGAGGATCCGGGTGGACGCCGGCGGGAGATGGCATTGGCTGGTTCCCGCTGGGACCGCGCGAGATTTATGTCCCGCCTTACACGGTGAGCCCGGAGTATGTTCAGAGAATCAATGTGGCCCACGTGACGAACATCAATGTGCAGATCATCGAGAACTACAACACTACGAAGGTAGTCTATGTCAATCGTACCGCTCCCCAGGCAGTGACCTTTGTGCCGCGCGAAGTATTCGTGCAATCGCGTCCCGCAGGAAGAGCTGTTCTATCGATCTCCCCGACGGAGGTGTCGCGGGCTCCTGTGATGGGGACGACCGCGAAGATCGCGCCACAGCGCGAGAGCATCATCGCGCAGCCGGTCGCCGCAAGGGCTCCTGTCCCCCAGCCGCCGCCTGCGCTGTTGACGCGTCGCGTCGAATCACGCATTGCACCAACACCCGCTCGGGTCCCTTTTGCACAGCAGCAGAAGGTCCTCATGGCGAATCCCGGCCGGCCGATCGAACCCGTGGCGTTGACGAGCATGCAGCGGAGTCAGCAGATCGCTCCTCCTGCCGTAAGGATTGTGAATCCTGCAACGCTCACGAAGCTCAAGAATCCCCCTGTGCTCAAGAACGTTCCCCCGAAGGTCCAGCAGAAACCTGTCGAGCCCGCCCCTGTCGTCCCGCAGCCCGCGATGAAGCCGGCCCCGGGAGTCCAGCAGAAACCTGTCGAGCCCGCCCTTGTCGTCCCGCAGCCCGCGATCAAGCCGACCCCGAAGGTCCACCAGAAACCTGTCGAGGCCGCCCCTGTCGTCCCGCAGCCCGCGATGAAGCCGGCCCCGGGAGTCCAGCAGAAACCTAAGACACCCGCCCCTGTCGGGCAGGCAGGTTCCAGCGCTGGATCGCTCATCACAACGCTCAGGACGCGGACACTTCCGGATGCCGATCAGAGCCTCTCCGAGGCGCGGAAAGTTGCAGGCATTCGTCTTGACCTGAATGCTGTTGCCCAGCAGCTTGCGGCGGCGAAGCAGGCTCTCGCGGGCGCTGAAAAGGATCTAGCCGCCGGAAACTCCTCGCAGGCACTGCAGAAAGCCACTGCCATACAGAAACAGGTCGACGATCAAATGAACCAGCTCGCGGCAGCGATACAGGCCGCGAAGCAGGGCCCGCAAAAGCCGTGAAAAGGACCGAAACGGCGGCGATTGTGTAGTGAAACAGGGTTTTTCCCCGGACGGTCACGGGGCCTGGTTTCAGACTCTCACGAAGAGACAAACCCTGTCCTTGTTACCATTCACGTTCACGCCCGTTGGTTCGGGCCAGGAGGATGTCATGTACTATTTGATTTCTGCCGCGATTGTGATCGTTCTGGTGATCTTTCTCTCCGGGATCAGGGTCGTACGACCTACGACCAGGGGTCTCGTGGAAAGGCTCGGGAAATATCGCCGATTTGCAAACCCCGGCTTCAACTGGGTTGCCCCGGTGATCGATCGACTCTTCAAGATCAACGTCACCGAGGTCATGGTGAACGCGGAGCCGCAGGAGATCATCACCAGCGACAAGCTGAATGCCAGCGTGGACGCCCAAGTCTATTTCAAGGTCAAGAGCGATGAGGAAAACGTCAAGAACTCCCAATATGCGGTGAACAACTACAAGTACCAGATCGTCAACCTTGCCAGAACGACCTTGCGCAACATCATTGGCACGATGACCCTCAAATCCGCGAACAGCGAGCGCGGGATGATCAACAGCGAGCTCCAGAAGACGCTGCGGAACGAAACAGGGCATTGGGGAATCGATATCGTGAGAACGGAATTGAAGGAGATCGATCCTCCCGAGGATGTCCAGGCAACAATGAACAAGGTCGTGAAGGCGGAAAATGAAAAGGTGGCCGCAATCGATTTTGCGACGGCAACGGAAACAATGGCGGACGGCGCGCGAAGGGCCGAGATCAAGAAAGCCGAAGGGGTCAGGCAGGCAAAAATACTCGAAGCGGAAGGCGAGGCACAGGCGATCAAACTGGTCAATGAGGCCGCGGACAAGTATTTCGTCGGGAATGCGCAGCTCTTGAGAAGGCTCATCGCGGTCGAGGCGGCGCTTTCCACAAACGCCAAGATCGTCATTCCATCGAACACGGAGCTGGTGAATGTCATTGGAGAAATGGCAGGGATCCTGCCCTGGAGCAAGGCCCCTGCGCCCGCCAAGCCCTAGCGAGGTCCGCCATTTGCCCAATGCATGGTGGCGAGCCACGGAAGAAGCGGATTATCTGCTTTCTTTTGTGGAAGTGTTGCCGCTGGTGTGCTGCATCGAACTGATCGGCCTCTTCTGATCGTCCGAACCGTTCAACTGCGGAGCGGTGCCGGCGAGAGCACGCGGCTTTGAGGGCGGGGAAGTCAGGCACGGCGCAGATCACCGTTGGAGCGGTCCGAAACCTCCGCAGCGTTCACCGGAGTCGTGCGGGCCTCTCCTGGGTCTGAAGGACCTCCAGCATCGCAGCGACGTTTTCCGGCTTCGCGTCCCTGGGCACATCGTGAGCGGGCGCCGCGATGTAGCCGCCGTGCCTGCCGACAGTCTCGACCAGGCGTTTGACCTCTTCCTTCACCTGGGCAACCGTTCCGTAGGGCAGGGTCTTCTGGGTGCTGATGCCCCCGAAAAACGTGATGTGGTCTCCATATCGACGCTTGATGTCCACCACGTCCATGACCTCGGGCTGGAACGGGTTGAAGACGTCAACGCCGCACTCGATGAGGTCCGGAAAGAGCTCGTCGATCTTGCCGCAGCAGTGGATGAAGACTTTCTTTCCGGCCGATTTGACTAGTCCGTACAGCCGGGCAATCCGCGTCCGGATGTACTTGCGCCACAGAACGGGTCCCATGATCAGGCCCTGCTGCTGCCCCCAGTCGTCTCCAAAGCGCACTCCGTCTACCGGGAACTTGAGCGCCCCGCGCACAACCTCTTCGTCGAAGTCCACGATGCCGTCGAAAAGCTCGTCGGCAAATGGGTCACCGCTGGCCATTGCCATGAGCACCTCTTCCATGCCGGCAAGCGTCCAGGCTCTCTCAAACAGCGTGAACGCCATCGTCGCCACCACGAAACGTCCGCTCGCTCCCTCGATCGCCTCGAGGAAACGGCCAAAGCGGGCCGGGGCTGCCGGATCTGGAAAGCGGTACCGCGGAAGCGATTCCCTCGTGACCTTTCTGTTGCATACAGTGCCGATATCGGTGTCGATGCTCCTGTCCCACTGAACGCCCCACTCGTCTTCCCAGACCGAGGGCCGATCGGGAACCTGGCGGTAGGGCAGCCGCATGCGGGTGACCTCCAGGCAGTTTTCCAACCCTGCCTCGAAATCGGCGTCGCCGTAGAACTCGGCCATGCGCGTGCGGGCAGGTTCCGTGAAGGTGACATGGTAGGGCGTTCGGTCAGGCTGGCGGTGGCCAATCGCGCTGATTACCTTTTCTCGTTCGGTCACGTAGTCATGCCTCTGTTCCGGATCACGGGCTCATGCCTTCCCCGCGGCGCCTGTCACCCGGATCCATTTTTCGACCACCGGCGTGAGGGCACGGGCTGCCTCTCCCAGCGCGATCGGGGTCCAGAGGTTCCGACCCTCCTGCCATTGGGCGGTGAGGCTCCCGCGAAAGCCGTGGATCAGCTCGCTTGCCACGTTCACCTTGGCAATGCCGAGCTCCACTGAGCGCCTGATGTCCTCTTCGGGGATTCCCGTTCCCCCGTGCATCACGAGGGGGACGGGTACCGCGGCGTGCAGCGCGGAGAGAAGCTCGAACTCCAGGTGGGGCTCCCCCCTGTAGAAGCCGTGCTTGTTCCCGACGGAAACCGCAAGGAGGTCGACGCCAGTCCGGCGAACATAGTCGGCTGCCTCGGCGGGATCCGAATAGGCGGAAGCCGAGCCGCCTTCTGCCGACGCCTCGTCCGCTTTCCCGATCCTGCCGATCTCTCCTTCCACGGTGATGCCCTTCGGCCGAGCCATCCCGACAACCTGCCGGAGGGCATCGATGTTTTCTTCGAAGGGCCGCGTGGAGAAGTCCAGCATGACCGAGGTATAGCGGGCCGAGATGCACTGGCCGACCATCTCCAGGGAATCTCCGTGGTCGAGGTGGAGCGCAGCGGGAATGTCGTAGCGCTCCTTGATGGCGTACGCGACCGCCGCCATGCTCGCCGGCGCGAGCACGGGAAACTCCCCCGGCCCCGACATGAGGATCACCGGTGCGCTCAGCCTCTCCGCCGCTGCCAGGATGGCCTCGATCACCTCGGCATTCCACGCGCAGAACGCCGGCACCGCGTATCCCCGCTTGTAGGCTTTTCCGACGAGATCACCCATAGGAACGAAGCTCACCGTGTCCCCTCCCTGCTCACGCTCTCGGCGCATCGCCCGAAAATCTCGCTGAACTCGAAGATCTTTCCCGCGGCAAGGGCAGGGTCCACCTCGAAGATGGAGAACGTGAAGCTCTTGAAGGACAGCCCCGCGCGCATGATCCGCGTCAGGTCCGAGCGGATCTCCTCCGCCGTCGAGGAGGCGATCCAGCTGGGAAAAACGATGCAGTTGGCGGAGGCGCCGGGAAAGAGGCGCGCCGCCTCGACGAAGTCCGTGTCCTGGCCGAAATCCAGGGCGTGGACGGGGTCCAGGCGCGCGTAATTGCGCAAATGCGCAGTGGCGCCGGAATCCTGGTGAACCAGGAACCGGGCACCGATGGACGCGGCGTACCGGCAAAGCTCCCCGTCGAAGGCGAGGTTGCATGCTTCGTACTGACGCGGCGAGATCATCGCCACCGTGCAGTCGCCAACGAAGACGTGGGCAAGCCGCCGCCGGTCCAGCCGCGGAAACCAGTCCAGACACAGGAGCATGAGGTCGGTCACGTTGCGGTAGAAGCTGCGGAGGAGTGACGGATCATCCTCGTAGAGCAAGAGGACGTTCTCGCCGAAGACCGAGACCGCGGAGTTGATGACCGAGCCGAGATTCTGCAGGCTTGAGAGGGGCTGGTAGTGGGGATTGTGGTCCATGCGCCCGGCGTACTCCGCGAGGTCTCCGTAGCGTTTCTGGAGCGTCTTTGCCTGTGATGCGACCTCCCTCACGGCATCCGCTGCCTCGAAGCGCTCGCGGGTCCAGGCCGGCAGGGAGGCGAGCTCTGAAGGGTCCAGCTCGCGGGGCCGGGCGGCAGGCTCCTCGGCGGAGGCGTACGTGCAGCGGCTCCCGTACATGACCGGGATGAAGCGGTGGCCGAAGGGCTCGATCGTCGCGCGGGGGAAGGGCTCCTCGTATCCGAGCCCCAGCTCGCGGAAGGACTCCCAGACCAGCCGGTCGATCTCCATGAGGCTTTCGACCCGGAAGAGGATGTCCCGGTGGAAGCGCTCGCCGAAATCCAACCCGAAACGCTCGTGCAACAGGGCCGAGGTGAGGCCCATCCCGAGGCCGAACCGGCCGAAGCGCCTCGTCGGATAGAAGAGAGGCATCGCAGTCAATCCTCACCAGGAGCCGGCTCTGCCATGATCACACGAATCCCGTGCTCCTCGAGGCTGGCCCGGTGGGCAGGAGAAACCCCGAGGTCCGTGATCACCACGTGGACCTGCTCGAGCCTGAGGAACATGACGAGCACGTCCCGGTTGAACTTGGAGCTGTCCGCGAGGATGATCACCTCCCGGGAGTTCGCCGCGACCTTTTTCTTCACCGGGACCTCGTCCACGTTGGACTGCGTGAAGCCCTCCTGGAGGTTGATCCCGACGGTCCCGAGAAACGCCTTGGTGAACCGGAATTGCCGGACCGCTTCTTCCGCCAGAGGCCCGATGAGCGAATGCGACGGCGCGTGCACCTTGCCGCCCAGAACGATGGTCTCGATGTTGGCCTTGCGCTCGAGAGCCTGCAGGACCGTCGTGGATGCGGTGACCACCGTGATGCGCCGAGTGTCGTCCATGGCGAATGCGAGATGGGCGGCAGTGCTCCCGGCGTCGATGAAGATGGACTCCCCCGGCTGGACCAGGGACCAGGCGGCCCGGCCGATCGCCTCCTTCTCCGCGCGGCGAACGGTCTCGCGGACCCGGTAGTCCACCTCGATCATTTCCTGCCCCGCAAACGCGCCGCCGTGCGTCCTCTTGATGAGGGTCCTGCTTTCGAGCTTGTCGAGGTAGCGGC
>JBEKXR010000015.1:0-17469 GCA_049511935.1 Spirochaetia bacterium
CCGATCCCGGGTGGGTCGCCGGCCCTTCCACCGGGGTCCGCGAATGGCGCTTCGAAGGAGTTGCCGAGCAGGACGGGCAGGTCTACCTGGTCGGGCCCGCCGTGCAGGGGCTTTCACTGGAAAAGGCGCTGGCGATGCCGGCTGAGAAAGCCCTGCCGCTCATGGCACGGCTCGTGCGCGCAGTACTCCAGCTTTCGGAGAGCGCCGCGGGCTGGTTTCCCCTGCAGTCCGATTCGGTGATCTTCACGGACGACGGGAATATTCTCTTTCTGCCCCCGAGCCTCGACCGCGAGCTGAGGGACCTCCGCCCATTCGAAGCGAACCGCGAGACATTCGAGTGTCTGAATCACCCGGACCTCAAGGGCCCGCAGCTCGCCGCATTCAGCGTGGCTGCCGCGCTCTTCCGCATCATCACCGGCCGCTTTCCCTTCCTGGGCTCAGATGCCGCGGACCTGCACGAGCAGGTGCGCCGCCTCGAGGTCCAACCCCCCGCGAGCCTCGTGCCCGGCCTGGAACAGGAAGTGTCGGATACGATCATGGCGGGCCTCGGCCGGGGACGGCGGGGCGCCGTTTCCCTGTCAGAAATCTCGGAAGGCCTGTCCCGCTGGCAGACGCGCGACCTGGTTCACCCTCTCGGCGAGGAGCTGCGGCGGAGCGCCCTCGCCGCGGCAGCGGCCCACGAGGCTTCCGCCGGGAGGAGCTTCCGCCGCCGAAGGTTCTGGCAGAGGAACTGGAGAGTCGCCGCCATCGTGGCCACGGTCGTCGTGGTCCTCGGTGCCCTGGGAGGCACCGTCCTGAGAAACGTCCTGGCCCCGCGCGTCACCCGCGGCTATGCGCCGCGCAGGGTCGTGGAGACCTTTTATTCCAGCATGAACACCCTGGACCACACGACCATGCAGGCGTGCGTTGCGGGCCGGGCGGGCCAGGGAGAAATCGACGAAGTCACGACGCTCTACGTCACCTCACGGGTCACGCAAGGCTACGAAGGGCGGTCGAACGTGATCTCCGCCGCTGATTGGGACAAGGCGGGAAGACCCCCGCTCGCCCCTCCCACGACCTTGTACGGGGTGACCGGGTTGTCCCTCACCGAGGAGCAGGGAGAGCCCGGCCCCGTGTTCCTCGTGAAATACGACAAATGGAACCCCGCCGCGTCGGCGGACGCCGACACCGGAGCCGACGTGGTTCCCAGGTCCGAAGGGCATTCGGTCACCGATCGGGTGTGGATGAAAACCGACCGGGGGGACTGGGTCGTTTCCCGGATCGACCGGCTGGAACGCCTGGAGCTTCCCCCGCCCGTCACGCGTCCTGCCGGCTGAGGAACTCCTCGATTTCGGCGCGCATCGGCATGGAGGGCTGCGCGCCCTGGCGAGTCGTGGAGATGGCCGCCGCGGCGGAAGCACGGCGCATGGCCTGCATCATCTCCAGCCCCTGGGCGACTGATGCGGCGAGGACGCCGCAGTAGCAGTCCCCCGCGCCGACGGTGTCGACGGCCTTCACCTCGAACGCCCTCACGGTCTGCGCCCCCGCTGACGTGACGTGCATGCTCCCCTTCCTCCCGAGCGTCACGATGAGGCTGCGCACCCCCCATGCGAGAGGCGCGCGGGCATCCTCCTCCACCCCCTGGGGATCGTCGCTGGACAGACGCGGGCGGCCCGTGAGACCGGCCAGTTCGTTGCGGTTGCAGATGAGGCAATCGACGGCGCGGAGGGCCTGCTCCAACGGCCGCCTGCTCAGTGTGGGTGCGAGATTCCAGAACACCGTGTGCCCGGCCGCCCTCGCCTTGAGGATGAGGGCTTCCGTGGCGTCCTGCGGCACCTCGTTCTGGAAAAGGGACACCCAGGTCTCACCGCGAGCCGGTGAAGGCACCTCCACTCCTTCCGGGCCGAATCGATCGTTTGCGCCGGGAGCCACGACGATCGTGTTTTCCCCCTCAGAGTCCACGGTGATCTGGGCGATGCCCGAGGCCGCGTCGGAGAGCATGCGCACCCCGCGCGTGGACACGCCGGTCTTTTCGAGGCTCGCGATGCGCTCGCGTCCGAACGCGTCCTTTCCGAGGCAGCCATACAGCTTCACGACGGCACCCGCCCGAGCGGCGGCCACCGCCTGGTTGGCGCCCTTGCCGCCGGGGAAGGAACCGTAGGTCCCCCCTCCGATCGTCTCCCCGGGCTGGGGCAGGCGCGACACATAGACGACGAGGTCAGTGTTGATGCTGCCGAACACGAACACGCGTGCCGTCATGAGGGGTGATGGTAGGCGACTGCCGTGACGCTGTCAATGGAAGCATCAATTGAACACGTCCTGCGCCATCTGCTATGCTCCGCCTCACATGAAAGCCATCGAGCTGAGCAGGGCCTTTGACCCGAAGAGCTACGAGGACCGCGTCTACGCGCGCTGGATCGAGGAGAAACTCTTTGCGCCCAAGGGAGACGGACGAGGGAAGAAGACATTCGTCATCGTGATACCTCCGCCGAATGTGACGGGCGTCCTCCACATGGGCCACGGGCTGAACAATTCGCTCCAGGACATCGAGATCCGCTACCACCGCATGATCGGAGACGACACCCTGTGGGTTCCCGGCTGCGATCATGCCGGCATCGCCACGCAGCACGTCGTGGAAAAGATGTTGAAGAAGATGGGCACCAGCAGGACGGAGATCGGCCGCGAGAAGTTCATCGAGGAAACCTGGAAGGTCACCAACGAGCACCACGACATCATCGTGCGGCAGCTGAAGAGGCTCGGCTCCTCGTGCGACTGGGACCGCGAGCGCTTCACCCTGGACGAGGGACTCTCGAAGGCCGTGCGGGAGGTGTTCGTTTCCCTGTACGAGAAGGGGCTGATCTACAGGGGGTTTTACCTCGTGAACTGGTGTCCTTCCTGCCGCACCGCCATTTCCGACGACGAGGTCGAGCACGTGGAAACGAAGGGAAAGATGTACCACTACCGCTACCCGCTGGCGGACGGGTCGGGGTTCATCGCCATTGCCACCACGCGCCCTGAGACCATGCTCGGAGACACGGCGGTCGCCGTGCATCCCGACGACGAGCGCTACAAGGCGCTGGTGGGCACAATGCTCAGCCTTCCGCTCACGGGGCGGGAGATCCCGATCATCGCGGATGCGCAGATCGACCGTGAGTTCGGCACCGGAGCTGTGAAGGTGACCCCTGCCCACGACCCGGTGGACAACGAGATCGGCCGCCGTCATTCATTGAAAGAAATCAACATCCTCACCCCCGACGGAAAATTGAACGAGAACGCACCGGAGGCGTATCGCGGACTCACCGTCACCAAGGCGCGGGCCCGAGTCGTGGAGGATATCAAGGCCGCGGGCCTGTTCATCAAAGAAGAAGATCACGTCCACCAGGTCGGGCATTGCTACCGCTGCAACACGGTGATCGAACCGTACCTGTCGGATCAGTGGTTTGTGAAAATGCGCCCGCTGGCGGAGAAAGCCTTGAAGGCGTGGGAGGACGGAAAGATCCGGTTCTTCCCGCAGCGCTGGGAAAACACCTACTCCAGCTGGATGAGAAATATCCGTGACTGGTGCATCTCCCGGCAGCTCTGGTGGGGACACCGCATACCGGTGTGGTACTGCAAGGCGTGCGGCGGCATGACCGTGTCCCGCACGGATCCGACCGCGTGCGCGAAATGCGGAAGCGCAGCCCTCGAGCAGGATCCCGACGTGCTGGACACCTGGTTCTCCTCGGCGCTCTGGCCGTTCTCCACGCTGGGATGGCCGGAGAAGACGGCCGACCTTGCACGGTTCTATCCCACGACCACGCTGATCACGGCCTACGAGATCATCTTCTTCTGGGTTGCACGGATGATCATGATGGGCCTGGAGTTCATGGGAGAGGTGCCGTTCCGCGAAATCTACATCACCGGCCTCGTCCGCGACAAGCACGGCCGAAAGATGTCGAAGAGCCTGGGAAACGGCGTGGATCCCCTGGAAATCATCGACGAGTACGGGGCCGACGCCCTGAAGTTCACAATGGCATACCTCGCGGCGCAGGGCCAGGACGTGCTCTTCGACAAGGAAGCGATGAAGCTCGGCTCGAGGTTTGCGAACAAGATCTGGAACGCATCGCGGTACCTCCTGATGAACCTCGAGGGCAGGACGCTCCTCGATCCATCCACGGTCAGGCTCTCCGAGGTCGACCGATGGATCGGGCATCGGTTGAACGCGGCCGCATCGACGGCTCGCGCGGCCCTCGAAGGCTACCGGTTTAACGAGGCCGCGCAGGCCGTCTACGAGTTCATCTGGAACGATTTCTGTGACTGGTACATCGAGGCGGCGAAGCTCTCTCTGAACTCCGATCACGCGGAGAAGGACAGGATCGTGACGGTCCTCCTCTCACTCCTGGAGGAATCGCTGCGGCTCGCTCATCCCTTCCTCCCCCTGATCACGGAAGAGATCTACCAGACCCTTCCCCGGCACGGGGATTCCATCATGACACAGCCCTACCCGGAGGCGGATCCGTCACGAGAGGCCCCCGAAGCGCAGGCACGGTTCGGTTCGCTGCAGGAGCTGGTCCGCGCCGTGCGCACGATCCGGTCCGAGTTCACCGTTCCTCCAGATGCGAAGGTGGATGTCACCGTGGTCGCCGAGGCCGGAACCCGGGAGAACTTCACAGCAAACGCTTTGCTCGTTTCGCACCTCGCCGGGGTGCGCCGCCTGGAGTTCCAGGACACGCGGCCTTCCGCGCAGGGCGTGATCGCCGCCGCGGGCAGGGGCTTCGAAGTGTTCGTGATGCTCCGTGAGTCCATCAACGCTCCGAAGGAGATCACTCGGTTGACAAGGGACAAGGAGAAGGCGGAAGCGGAAATCAGGAGAACGAAAGACAAGCTTTCACGCGTGTCATTTGTCGAACGTGCTCCGAAGGAAGTCGTGGACCGGGAGAAGGAGAAGCTGACCGATCTCGCCCGACTCATCGAGAAGATCGACGGATACGTGAAGGCGCTCCAGGACTCGTGACGGACGTGAAAGCGGGACTCGCGTCCCTCTATAGAAGATACAATCGCCGCGAGTTCGTGCACCCGGATCCCCTCGAGCTGGTGTACGACTACGCCGCCCCCGAGGACCAGGAGATTGCGGGCCTGGTCAGCGCCTGCCTCGCCTACGGAAGGGTGGCGCAGATCCTCGCAAGCGTCGCCCGGGTCCTGGAAGTGATGGGAAGCGCGGGCACGCGGGGATCGCCCCATGCATTCCTGGGGCGCGCGACGGACCGGGAACTCCGGGATCTCTTCCGCTCGTTCAAGCATCGGTTCACGCCGGGCGCGGAGATCGCGGCGCTCCTCATCGGCGTGAAGCGAACGATTGTGGGGCACAGTTCCCTGGAAGCGCTCTTTGCCGCCGGCATGAAAAGAGGAGATGATACGGTCCTTCCCGCTCTCGCTCTTTTCGTCGAGCGCCTGCGCATCTCTGCCGGGGGCCCACGAGCTTGTCCGACGCTGCTGTCGTCCCCCGCGGACGGCAGCGCGTGCAAGCGCCTGAACCTGTACCTCCGCTGGATGGTGCGCCGCGACAAGGTCGATCCGGGGCCGTGGCACAAGGTGGCCCGCTCCAAGCTCGTTGTGCCTCTGGACACGCACATGTTCAGGATCGCACGCGCGCTCGGCCTTACCCACCGAAGACAGGCCAACCTGAGGACGGCGGTGGAGATCACGCAGGCCTTTGCCCGGCACAGCCCGCGTGACCCGGTGCGCTACGACTTCTGCCTGACGCGGCTGGGGATCAATCCCCTACTGGACGGTTCCTCTCTTCTTCGCCCACTCCTCCAGAACCCGAGCGTGATCGAAGGCGAATGAAAGCCCGCGGATTTCGTCCTGGGGAACGACCCGCGCGTTGGCCGCATCGTCCCCCGCCCTGGGCTCGCCTTCCGCCCGTGCGGTGAACACTGTCGTGATGGTGTGAAACCGGGGATCCCGGATTGGATCCGAATATGTGTGGAACTGCTCGAGGTCCGAGAGCTCCAGCCCCGTCTCCTCCCTGGCTTCCCGGCACACCGCGTCTTCCAGGCTCTCCCCGTAGTCGACGAAACCTCCCGGCAGGGCGAACCCGAGGGGCGGGTTGCTCCGTTTGATCAGCACGATTCCCGCGGGAACCTGAATGATTGCATCGACGGTCACGAATGGCCCCCAGATCAGCACGTCGAGGAAGTGCCGCAGGTAGCCGCGCACGGTCTTCTCGAAAGGCTTGAAAGCCTTCTCTTCCGGGCAGCAGAGAAAGATCCTGTGCAGGCTCGTCCCGCCCGTACGGGCGACACGGATCGATTCCTGAACGAGAATCTTGGCGGAAATCACCGGTGAGACACCATGGGAGACGCCGATTGCCGGAAGGGCGAGACTCTCCAGACGGCGCACGACGGCTTCCATGAGCCCCGCGGCGCAGGCGGCCCGGATCCTGCGCTCGTCCAGCGGCACCCCGGGCTGCGGCGCGGCATCCTGCTCTGAAACCGCAAGCTCCGCGCCCGCCGCATCGGCCGGACTTCGCACCACGACTATCTGCACTCCACGTACGTACATGTGGGGATGATACATTTCCCGGCAGCGACGTGCTACCATGCCCCTCGTGACTCCCGAGATCGTGTTCGACAGCGTGAGCTTCCGCTACCCGGATGGAACCACGGACATCTTCACCGGCCTCGACCTCGAACTGCCGCCCGGCAGCGTGTCCCTGGTCGGGCAGAACGGAACGGGCAAATCCACACTGCTCCTTCTTGCATCCGGCCGCCTGCTTCCGACCTCGGGACGCGTCCTCATCCGCGGCGTCGATACGCGCAGCCTCAAGGACGAAGCCGATCGGCAGAGACTCGTCTCTTTCATCTATCAAAACATCGAGTTCGAGACGGAAGAACAGATCGGGCAGCTCCTGAAGTTCGTGAAGGACACCGGTCACCTGGGGGAGGAGGAGGCCGACCCCATCACCGAGCTGGTCGAGGTATTCGAGCTGGCACCGATCCTGGGGAGGCGCACGCAAGAGGTGAGCAAGGGCGAGCTGCAGCGCACAATTCTCGCCTTCAGTCTCCTCTATGGCTCACCACTCCTGGCGATGGACGAGCCTATTTTCGCGCTCGAAGACCGTCAGAAGGAGAGGGCCATGGCGTACCTCGCGGGGCTCTCGCGAAAGGGCCGGGTGAGCATGTACTACTCGGTGCACGAGCTGGATATCTCCCGGGATTACTCGGATCACATTCTACTCTTCTCGAAGGACTCGCCTCCGCGGATCGGCCCGACGTCGCAGATTTTCACACGAGAGGTCATCGAGACGGCGTACGAAGTGCCCTTTGACATGCTGAAGAAACGGGAAGCGCTGTATCGGAAATACCTGGTCGAGCTGCTGCGCGTGCGGGGAGAGGGCTGAATCCGGGCGAGGGCTGAATCCGGGCGCGGCTCAGATGGCTCATCTCCGATACGCGTGCAGGACCTTCCTGACCGCCGCGACGCACATTTCCACGTGGGCTCTTTCCCAGGTAGGGGGCAGGGCGAGCACGAGCGTTCGTCGCCGCAGCGCCTCGGCGTTCCGGCACCGCGCCGTTTCCCGTCCGGCAAAAACCGGCTCATCGTAGGACTCGGGCCAGGAGCTTCCGGCATCGGGTATCCCCTCCGCGGCAAGGGCGGCGCGGATCTCCTGCGGATCACCGGCGAGCTTCTCGAGGTCCAGCTGGAGGGGGTATTTCCAGTACGAGTTCCGGCGCTCCGGGGTGTTGAGCGGCAGACAGCGCACGCCGTAGAGCTGGGAAAAGGCATGGTCGTAGACTTTCGCAAAGCCGAGGCGCCGCGCGAGGTTCCACGAGTCCATTCGGGCCAGCTCGTTCATGCCGATGATCGACTGGATCTCCGAGAGACGGTAGTTGAAGCCCACGCGCACGTGAGATGCCGGCCCTGAACCCTCGTGCTCACGGCCGTAGTCCCGCAGGGAGCGGCAGGAGCGTGCAACGTCCGGAAGCGAGGTCACGATCATCCCGCCCTCCCCTCCGGTGGAGACGTGCTTGCCCTGGGAGAAGCTGAAGCATCCCGCATCGCCCAGGGACCCGGCCTTTCGACCGCGATGCTCGCCGCCCGCGCACTGGGCGCAGTCCTCCACAACAGAAAGCCCGCGCCGGCGGGCCTCCTGCAGGATCCTGTCCATGTCGCACACCACCCCATAGAGATGAACCGCGATCAGCGCCCGCGTTCGTTCCGTAACGTGCAGCTCGATGCCGTGCGGGTCCATGGTCTGATCGTCGGACACGTCGCAGAAGACCGGGACCGCCCCCGCATGCAGGACGGCGAGCGACGTGGATATGAAGGTATGGGAGGGTACGAGAACCTCGTCCCCGGGCAGAATGCCGAGGGCGACAAGAGCCATGTGCAGTGCGGCCGTGCCGCTGGAGCAGGCCACCGCATGCGGTGTGCCGGCCCACGCCGCCCAGCGCTCCTCGAACTCTGCACCCTTCGTTCCCGACCACGAGGCGACCTTCCCCGTGCGCAAAGGCTCGAGGACATCGGAGAGAGTCCGTTCTGCGAACAGCGGCCACGGCGGGAAGGGCTCCTTCGCCGTCTTCTCCCCGCCGTGGAGGGCCAGCTCTTCACGCATCGGCACCCCTTGAGAAAACAAGAGGCCGACTCGAGTCGGCCTCCCCTGGTTCACTGTACGATCAGCCCGACGCCGATCTCCACCAGACGTAATGCGTGGTCTGGAGCTCGCGTTCGGAGGGCATCGGGTAGTAGAGCATGGACTTCGCATCGCCCACGAAGAACCCGTACTGCACCATGCGGTAGGGGAAGTCGATCGGGGCCATGCGGTCGACGGTCTTGGTCCCCTTCTGGGGATCTTTCTTCAGCTCCGTGATGCACGAGCGCAGGTGCTCGATGTTGGGATAGGGAAGGTCGCGCACGCTCCCCGTTTCGGGGTTCTCCGCCATCTCGCCGAGGCTCAGCTCGGCAAAGAGGATCTTCGGCACGTGGATGCTGCGCTTCGAGTCCGTCATGAACGCGCAGAACTCGCGCGGGTCAAGGCTGCTTACGACCCGGGGGGCCACGGGACAGATCTCCTGGTACAGCCGGAATGCCTTGGGGAAGCTCGGCAGCGCCTTTGACGGCGGGATTTCCAGCACCCGGCCGTCACGCGTGGCGAGGTAGAGGTTCCCGATGGCGGAAAGCGGCACGTGCTCGAGCACGCGATAGACGGAGAGGTACACCGAGTGCTTGGGGTCGCCGTTGGCGTGCGGGACGCACCGGCTGTCGATCTCCCCCATGGGGAAGTAGTCGCTGGTGAATCCCCTGTCCACGCTGAAATACTGCGCCTGGCCCCGCGATTTCTTCTCCGTGCCCACCGCGAAGTAGGCGCCGAAGTCCATCGGGGTCAGCATGGAAGCGATCAGAGCCTCGGGAATTGTTGATAGATACAAATGGACAGCCATACGCACCTCCCGAACCCATAATACAGCGGCTTCCGGCCGAAAGCAATTGCATTCACGATATCCGCGCTCGATTCAGGAAAATTTGTCGAAGAAGATCAGCTGGTCTCGGAGGCCTTTCGAATTCAGAGCGTTGATCGATGCATCGATCAGGCCGGGTCCGCCGCAGAGGTACGCCTCGTGGTCATCCAACTCGGGCAGGAGCCTCATCAGCGCAGCGGGAAGACCGCCCTTCTCTCCGTCCCAGCGATCGCCGGGAGCGGGGCGGGAGAGCACCGGGATGAAATTGAAGCCGGGCAGATTCCGTTCGAGGGCGCGCATGTCCTTTGCGTACAGCATGTCTGCGGGAGCATGCGCGGAAAAGAAGAATGTCGCCCGCCGTGCGATCCCCTTCTCCGCCATGTCCATCACCATTGCGCGGATGGGCGCGATCCCCGAGCCGCCCGCGACGAAGATGATCTGCCGGGTGCTCTCCGTGAGATGGAAGGCACCGAACGGCCCGTTGACGGTAATCATCTCGCCGGTGCGAAGCCGATCGAACACGTAGGATGTGCATTCTCCCCCGGGGATCCTTGCGAACAGAAGCGAGAGCCGGGAGGCGCGTGAAGGCGGCGAGGCCATCGAGTAGGCGCGGTACACCGGACGCGGGTCGTTTTCGGAGCCGGGCCGAAGGAACTGGATGTACTGCCCGGCGAGGAAGCTCATCCGCGCCGGCTCGAGAAGGTCGAGCTCTACCTCGCGCATGTCCGGCGCAAGGTCCCTGATCCGGGCAACCCTGCCGTGGTATTGCCGCGCCCTCAGGTAGCCGCCCGGCAGCTCGATCCGCGTCTCTTCCCTCGCCCTCAGCTGGCAGGCCAGGTGGACGCCCCGGGCCATCTCGCTGGCGCTGAGGATTGCACGCTCCTCGGGCACGTGCTCGGGGGCCCCGGACAGTACCCGGACCCGGCACTGCCCGCAGCTCGCCCGGCCGCCGCAGGCCGACGGGATGAAGATCTTCTCCGCCATTGCGGTGAACAGAAGAGGCCTCCCCTCCTCGGAATGGAGAATGCGCTCGCCGCCATTGATGATGATGCGTGCGCCGGGGGGGCCGGGAGGCATGGATCGAGGATAGCCGCTGGCTGCCCGTGTGACAATGCGCGTGTTGACCCCACGGCCGCCTCCGTCTACACTCCCCATCCGACG
This sequence comes from Spirochaetia bacterium, assembly GCA_049511935.1. GTDB lineage: Bacteria > Spirochaetota > Spirochaetia > SZUA-6 > Fen-1364 > Fen-1364. The sequence goes on from JBEKXR010000015.1 coordinate 10,581, forward strand.
GAACACCAGTGGAAAGCACCGCCCTCTCAACACTACTGCAGAAGATCCTCCTCGTCCCCATGGTCGCCCTGTGGGCGTTCCATCTCTACCAGAGGAGGTTCCGCGACGCGGGGACGCGCAAGCGGATCGCCACCCTTTCTCTGACGATGGTGATCATCGGGGGATGGATCGCTGCCTGGCTGTTCGCCCGGTACGGCATTGCCGATGAGTGGCTTATCGCCGTGGCCGCGCTTGCAGCGGCCGTCGTGATCTGGCAGCGCCGCCTGATGCTTCCGTTCCGCCGCCGCTGCGCCCGGTGCGGCAGGCCCCTTTCACTCATGCGCATGTTTTCATGGGATTCAAACATCTGCGAGGCCTGCGAGCCTCCCGCAACGGAAGGAGAGACGACTCGATGAAGAACCGAAAGCTTTCGATGCCGTTCTGGTGCGTGGCCAACCCCGTGGGCGACCCGTTCGGCCGGGCCATCATGGATCGTATTCCCTCTGTCGAGGTCTCTGATCTGCTCTGCAAAGCGCGGGAAGAGAAGCTGATCGATTTCACCTCCGCCCACGACGATGACCTCGTTGCCTGGGACCCCCACCACCTCGAGGACGACCTCGACCCATCCAGCCCCGCATCGAAGACCTTGAAGACGATCAAGGAAAAACTCGACGCCGTGGAGCTGAAGGTGGCGATGGTCACCTGCAGCCTTCACGAGAACTCCCTCTTCAGGAACGGCGGGCTCACGAACCCCAACCCCGAAGTGCGGATGCTCGCCGCGCGCAAGGTGATGCGCACGATCCGCATCGGCAACTTCCTCGGCGCGGATTACCTTACCTACTGGGTGGCCCGGGACGGGTTTGAGTGCCAGTTCTCGGTCCCCTGGGAGAGAAACTACCGCTATCTCATCGAGGGCTTGAACCTCGCCGAGCGCTACGCGAAAGAGCAGAACGGCACTGTCCGTCACGGGACCATCGAGCCGAAGCCCAACGAGCCGCGCGGCGAGATGTACGTACCCACGACGGGACACGCCCTTGGTCTCATCGCCATGCTCAACGACCCGTCCTTCTGGGGAGTGAATCCCGAGGTCCTCCAGCACGAGGGAATGACCGGCCTCACCGCAGAGGTGGCAGTGGCGATGGCCGTGCACGCGAAGAAGTTGTTCTTCCTCCACGTGGGAAACCAGAAGCCCGGCCAATTCGACAACGACCTGCCCATGCTCGTCGGCATGGACGGCATCAAGGAGATGGTGGCAGTCCTCTGGCTCCTGGACCGCATGGACTGGCAGGGCCACATCGAGTACGACAACCATATCCTCCGGACCGACACCGCGCCCGGCAAGGAGAACAGCACGCGCATCCGCATGGACTTCATACGTCAGAACGTCGAGAACTACCGCATGGCGGAGAAGAAGGCCCATGACATCGCCGCTGACCCCGACCTGGCGAAGATGATGGCCGCCCTCTGGGACAAGGAGCCGGGAATGGCGAAGACTCTTTCCAAGGGCGATACCGCGGAGATCCTCGGCACGGCGCCGGACTACGACAAGGTCAACGGGACAGGGCTGCAGATCGCGCGGCTGGATCAGCTGGCCACGCGTCGGCTGCTCGGGATGTGACGCTTCTAATCGCACTCCCCGGCGCCTTTCGATGAGCACGGCACTCACGATCCTCTCGATCCTGGGGGCGGTGGCACTCGGCCTGCTGCTGTCCCGGGTGCCGGCTCTCGGCCGGCTTTCCTCGACGCACGCGTTCGCCGCCGGTCGGACGTGCGTCCTTGCCGCAATGGTCGCGGCGATGGGGTTCCGCGTCGGCCGCACGGAAGAGGTGATCCGGAGCGCCGGCGCGCTGGGACTCGCCTCCCTCGTCTTTGCCGCCGCGACCATGGCCGGCACCCTGATCGTCCTGACGATTGCGTTCGAGTTTCGGCGGGCCAGCGGGGGCGAGAGATCCTCTCCCCGCACAAAGCCCCGGGTGCGCGTGGCGTTTCTGCTCGGGGAGCCGCTTCTTCTCCTGGGAATGCTCGCGGCCGGTTTCCTGGCCGGCTTCCTGCTTCCCGTCTTCCCCGGAGCCAACGGGGGACAGCTCGTTACGGGTCTCCTGTATTCACTCCTCGTCGTCGTCGGCATGGGTTTGGGGGCCAGCGGGATCCGTCCGGCCCAAATACTCTCTCATCCCGATCTTCTTCTCATTCCGCTGGGGACGATCTTCGGATCGCTTGCCGGCGGTCTCGCTGCCGGGCTCGCGTTGAACATCCGGCCCGGCGCGGCGATGTCCCTCGCGTCGGGCTTCGGGTGGTACTCGTTGTCCGGGGTCATCCTCACACGGCTGGACAGCCCGGGGCTCGGTGCCGTGTCCTTCCTCTCCAACATGCTCCGCGAATCGATGGCCCTGGTTCTGATCCCACTCCTGGCCCGTACGCGGTTTCCCTTCCTCGCCATCGGCGCGGGAGGAGCGACAAGCATGGATGTCACGCTTCCACTGATCGAGAAGAACTGCGGTCCCACGTCGGTGCCGCTTTCGATCGCCTCAGGAGGAGTGCTTTCCCTCAGCGTCCCGTTCCTCGTCCCGCTGCTGTTCCGGATCGGACTCTGAGAAGCTTTCGGTCCACTTCTCCTGCTTTCTCCCTCAGGGTATAGTCGGCGCCATGAGACTCCGGGGAATCCCGTCGGGGGCATCGACGCTGCCCAGCGCCCTTCCGCGTTTTCTCCCCGGGGGGAATGCCGGGGCATTGCTCCTCCACGGTTTCACTGGAACCCCTCGAGACCTCGCAAGACTCGCCGAACACCTGCAATCTGAAGGTCTCACGGTAAGCGTCCCGCGGCTGCCGGGACATGGCACCAACGGCCTGGATTTCCTGCAGACGGATTGGCGGGACTGGCTGCGCGCGGCTGTGGATGCCTGGCTGGACCTGCGCGCCAGGTGCGGGATCGTTCACCTCGTCGGTCACTCGATGGGAGCGGTCCTCGCGGTGCTTCTCGCATCGCACTTCCCGACTGCGCGTCTCGTCCTGCTCGCTCCCGCATTCCAGTTCACCAACCGGCTCCTGCCCTGGTCCCTGTTCATCGGGCCGTTCGTCCGAAGGGTACGATGGCAGGTGACGGCGCAGCAGGAGATATCTGACAGGGACTACGCGGCCCTTTCCCGAGAATACTGGCAGTGGCGTTACCCCCGGCAGGGGACTGCCTTCCTCCGCCTTCGCCGGATGGCTGTTCGGGCCCTTGCTCGGGTGACGTCAGAGACGCTCATCATCGTGGGAAAGGCCGACAGGAACGTGCCGCCGACCGTGGTGCCGTTCATCGAGAACCGGATGACTTCGGCGGCGACGCGGCATCTGGTATACGGAAACGCCTCGCACCTTCTCTTCACGGGCCCTGACGCGGAAGACATCCGCACGCAGGTGAGCGCGTGGCTGCAGGGCGGATAATCCTCATGCCGGGGCGCGGCGTTGGTTGACAGCCCCGGCCGCAACCGTTACCTTCCGCCCATGAGCAGGATCGCAGTCATCCCCGGCGACGGCACGGGCCCCGAAGTCGTTCGTGAAGGCATCAAGGTGCTGAAGGCGGCATCGGGCAAATTTTCCATTCCGCTCGTCTTCACATCGTTCGACTGGGGCGGCGCGCACTACCTGAAAACCGGGGAAACACTCCCCGACAAAGCAGTGGAAACTCTGCGTGGCTTCGACGCCATTTACCTTGGCGCCATCGGTCACCCGGACGTGAAGCCGGGAATACTCGAACAGGGAATTCTCCTGCGGCTGCGATTCGAGCTGGACCAGTACATCAACCTCCGGCCCGTGAAGCTCTACCCGAACGTGGAGACCCCTCTCGCGAACAAGAAGCCCGAGGACATCGATTTCGTGATCGTGCGGGAGAACGTCGAAGGCCTGTACATCGGCGCCGGCGGGTTCCTCAAGAAGGGGACGCCCGATGAGGTGGCGATCCAGGAGATGGTCTACACGCGCAAGGGTGTCGAGCGCTGTGTGCGCTTCGCCTTCGACCTGGCCCGACGGCGCAACCGCAGGAAGAAGCTCACCCTTTCGGGGAAGACGAACGTCCTCACGTACGCCCAGGACCTCTGGTACCGCACCTTCATGGAGGTCGCCAGGGAGTATCCCGAAGTGACGCCCGACTATGCGCATATCGACGCCACGACAATGTGGATGGTGAAGAACCCCGAATGGTTCGACGTGATCGTCACGGAGAACATGTTCGGGGACATCATCACCGACCTCGGCGCGATGATCCAGGGAGGAATGGGAGTGGCGGCGGGCGGAAATCTGAATCCCCAGGGCGTCTCGATGTTCGAGCCGATCGGCGGCTCCGCTCCGAAGTACACAGGTCAGAACATCATCAATCCGGTTGCTGCGATCCTCGCGGGAGCCATGATGCTGGAGCAGCTCGGCCACCAGAAGGCTGCCGACGCGGTGGAGAAGTCGATTGTTGCCGCGATCAGCCGGATGAAGAGCATGGCGGCCGGTAAGATGGGCTACTCCACGAGCCAGATCGGCGACATGGTCGCCGAGGCCTTGTAGGCCGCGGATTCGGGCGCCGCGGCGCTGTAACCGTCGGCGCAAGAGTGCCGGATTTTCAACACATTGTGACGTATCCTCGATTGTGCACAGTCTCGGTTTATGTGTTCATCGGAGGGACGGGATCCCCGACGAATGCCAGAGACTATCCTTGAAGTAGAAGACGTTTCCAAAAGCTTCCCCGGCGTCAAAGCGCTGGACCACGTGTCGTTCAATCTCCGCAAGGGAGAAGTGCACGCACTCGTGGGAGAGAACGGCGCCGGCAAGTCGACGCTGATGAAGATTCTCTCGGGGGTCTACGAGGCCGACGAGGGAGTCATCCGCTTCAAGGAGAAGCAGATCCACTTCCGCGACTCCACCCAGGCCCGGGACGCGGGAATCGGGATCATCTACCAGGAGCTTAATCTCATCCCCCACCTTTCAGTCGCAGCGAACATCTTCATCGGCAGGGAACCCCTGACGCGGCTGGGCACCTTGAACGAGAAGAAGATGAACGCAGACGCCGTCTCGATCCTCGGGCGGCTGAACCTGCGGATCGACCCGACCGTCACGCTCAACAGGCTGCCCATCTCCAAGCAGCAGATGGTGGAAATCGCCAAGTCCCTCTCCTTCGAATCCGAGGTGCTCATCATGGACGAGCCCACGAGCGCCCTGACGGAGTCTGAGATCGACGAGCTTTTCAAGGTGATCCATACCCTGCGCAACCGGGGCGTTGCGATCATCTATATCTCCCACCGGCTGGAGGAGCTGAAGCACATCGTGGATCGGATCTCCATCTTCCGCGATGGCCACTACGTCAGCACCGATGACTATGCCTCCATCACGATGGAAGAGATCGTCAACCGGATGGTGGTGCGGAAGCTGGAGAACAAGTTTCCCGCGCGTCGCAACATCCCCACGGAAGAGAAGATCCTCGAAGTCCGCAATATCGTCCGCGGCGACGTTATCCGCGACATCTCCTTCGACCTGTTTCGCGGCGAGATCCTCGGGTTCGCGGGGCTCATGGGCGCGGGCAGGTCGGAGCTCGCGCGGGCCATTTTCGGCGCCGATCCGATCGACTCGGGCAGCGTGATCATGAACGGGCGCAGGCTGCCCATACTCTCCCCCGCCGATTCGATCAAGGCAGGAATCGCTTACCTCTCAGAGAACCGAAAGCAGGAAGGCCTGGCGGTGAAGATGCAGCTGGCGGAAAACGTGACCATGGCGAACGTTACAGGGGTGTCCCGCCGCCTCGGTGTCATCTCGCGCCGTCGCGAGCTGGAGGCGTGCCGGCGCTACGTGGAAGAGCTGGCCATCCGCACTCCCAGTCTCCTCCAGGTGGTTAACAATCTCTCCGGCGGGAACCAGCAGAAGGTCGTGGTGGCGAAATGGCTCTTCTGCGATTCGAAAATACTCATTTTCGACGAGCCGACCCGCGGGATCGATGTCGGCACCAAGTTCGCCATTTATGAGCTCATCGAGCGGCTTGCCCGGGAGGGCGTGGGGGTCATCATGATCTCTTCGGAGCTTCCCGAGATCATGGGCATGACGGATCGCGTCCTCGTGCTTCATGAAGGCACGCTCGAAGCGACGCTTGTGACGAAGGACACTACGCAAGAGGAAATACTGAACTACGCGGCGGGTCTCGGGGCTTTGGCCGCGAAGCCTCCGAATGGCTCACCGCCTGCCGCGGAAAAGAGAACCCAACCATGAGCGACAACCACGCACAACGCAAAGACCCGCAAGGCCATGAGATCACGGCAACGCCCGGACGATCGCGACTGGCCCTCGACAGGTTTCTCACCTTCGGCGCTGTTGTCGCGCTGTTTGCCGTTTTTTCGATCACGGCGAAGAATTTCTTCACCATGCGCAACGTCCTGAGTCTCGCCCTGCAGACAAGCACGACGACCCTAATGGGCATCGGTGTGACCTTCACCATCATCACAGCCGGAATCGATCTCTCTATTGGATCGGTCATCGCCCTCACCGGCACGGTGGCAGTGATGGCGGCGATTGCCGGAGTCCCCATCTGGGCCAGCATGCTTGTCGGCCTGATCACGGGAATCGCCTGCGGTCTGGCCAACGGTCTGTTGATCACCAGACTGAAGCTTCCGCCGTTCATCGCGACGCTGGGCATGATGATGGTCGCCCGTGGGGTCGCCCTTACCATAACGAACGCCAACGCGAAGCCGGCGCCTGAATCCTTCGGCGCGCTGGGGAATGACTCCATCTTCAGGGTCGGGTCCCAATTCCCCGGCATATCCTACCCGGTGCTCATCATGATCGCGGTAGCCTTCATCTGTCATTTCATCCTCAAGAAAACGCGGATCGGAAGGTACACTTATGCCGTGGGATCGAATGAGGAGGCGGCGCGGCTTTCGGGAATCAAGGTGCGCTGGGT
>JBEKXR010000016.1:0-17045 GCA_049511935.1 Spirochaetia bacterium
GAAAAAGCTCGAGAACAGGAGGATGAGGGCGAGAATCACGCCGATCGCGATCCACACGAGCGCCGGCGTGATGTTGCGGAAAGCCTTCCGCGGGGTGACGTCTGTCATAGCGCCTCCTGCCGATCAGTGTACGGGACGGGCGTGCGGGAGTCAATGAAGCGTCGGCCTGGAAAGGAGGCGGGTGACGAAAGAAGGGCGCGCTTCAGCGCGCCCCTGCAATGTGATCTTTCCTTTCTTCCGACGTGATCCGGCTGCTACAGCTTGTAGTACACATAATGATGGCTGCCGAGGGAGCCGAATTTCTCAGGCCAAGTCATTGCACTCGATTCAATCTCCATGAAGTCTCCGGCTGGCGTGAGCTTGACGAGTGAATATGATTTGCTCGCGTTGGCAACGTCCTCGTTGTAGGGCATGTAGCTATCTCTCCACGTGATGTTGTACCAGCCGTTTCCCTCCGCGTCGACCCATGCCTTGTCAATCGCGAAACGGCCTTCTCCCGTCGGTGAATCGAGATCGGTGCGTGTGAACCAGATCTCTCTGCCGCCCGGATACATGACGAAGGTGTGAGTCCAGTAGGAGCCGAAATACTCCTTGTTCATCCACTTCCCGTGCAGCTTCTCCACTCCCGCACCCGTGCGGGGGACGCTGGCGCACGTGACGGCGAGAAGCGTCAGCAGGGAGCAGAAGACAGCCACGGGAACCATTCCTGCGAGGCGCAGCGGCTTCGCTGCCCTTCGCGAGCCCGCATCAAGGACACACCTGATTCTTTCTCTCAGCATACTTTTCCTCCCGAATGAACTTTGAAGCCCGGGGATCAGAAGATGCCCCGGGGCCCTTCGAACCAGCTCGAGCAGCTCCGACGCATACACCGCACCCGGCACTCCATGGGCAAGCACCATCCTGTCGGCGCACTTTTCCCGTTCCCTTCTCATGAGAGAAACGACAATCCATGACAGGGGAACGCACCAGAGGAGCGAGGTCACGACGCCCGCAAGGAAATTGAGCAAACTGTCGTTGCGCTTGACGTGCGCCAGCTCATGGAGGAGAACGGCTTCCATGCGAGACTCTTTCCACCGTGACGCTTCATCCGGCAGAACGATCCGCGGATGCAGAAGCCCGCAGGTGAAGGGCACTCCACATCGGGGACTTGTCACCACCGCGACCGCGCGTCGAATAGAAAGTTTCCGCCGTATCTCCTCGAGCAGCCCCTTCGTAATCGGGAGCATCGGTCCCGCCGAGATTCGCCACGCAATCCGGCATCCGAGAAGAAGGCGCGAGAGGGCAGCCAGCGTGCCGAAGGCCCAGATCCACCCGAGCAGGTGGGCGGCCAGGCTCGCGGCGCCGGGCGCGGCCTGGCGGCTGAGGGCGATGTACCCGCCGGAGGTGTTGGTCAGACCGAGCATCCGGTCCTGGGCCAGGAGCGGAGAAACCGCCTGGAGCAGGGGAGCGCCCGTGGATGACGAAAGCTCCGGCGTGAAGCGCACAGGCGGGAGCGCAAGCCAGAGAAGGGGAAGAGCAAGGAGGCCCAGCAGGGTGAGGGCCCAGACCGCGTGGGCGTGGCCCGGCGAGCGTTTTCCGACAATCCGTGTCAGGACCCAGGCCGCAAGGAACAGCACGAATCCCTTCAGAAGGTCGATTGACAGAAATGCCTATAGCAATCGCAGCAGGACATGTGACCCGAACCAGCTGAGAATCTCGTGAGGCATCATTTTGATTCCCTCTTTCTCGACTCTTCGATCAACCGTGCGAGACTTTCGTATTCGCCCTCAGAAATTCCATGGCCGCGGGTTTTCAAGAGCGTGGAGACAGCTGCAGCAACGGAATCGTCGAAGTAAGTCTGCAGAAGCTGCTTCACTGCGGACGTGCGTGCCCTCACGTGGGGGATGACTGGCGCGTAGAGGTACTTCCGACCGAGTTTCCGATAGGAGAGGAGTCCTTTCTGAACGAGGATGTTCAGCGTCGTGCGCACCGAGGAGTATCCGGGCGGGTCCGGCATCGCCCGACGCACGTCCGATACGCTCGCCTCCCGCAGGCGGTAGATCGACTCCACGACCTGGCGTTCCCGTTTGCTCAAGCCGCTGCGAAGCTTCTGGCTCATCCCTTCCGGACTCCCATGTGCGGATATTTTCGCATATAGATCCGGCGGCGTCAAGAAAAAAATGCGAATTTTTTCGCATTTTGAAACGCGGGCTGACGTCCGATTCGGGCGCGGCGCGGCCCCCACGGCGGCGCCTTTTGCCTTGACGCCTCCGGGTGCCTCGGCTACATTTGGCGCACCTATGGAACGACGTCTCATCACCTCAGCCCTGCCGTACGTGAACAACATCCCGCACCTGGGCAATCTCATCCAGGTGCTCTCGGCGGACGTGTTCGCGCGCTACTGCCGGCTCGCCGGTTACGAGACGCTGTACATCTGCGGGACAGACGAATATGGCACGGCCACGGAGACCAAGGCCCTGGAAGAGGGGATCAGCCCGCGGGAGCTCTGCGACCGCTACCATGCAATCCACCGCGACATCTACGCCTGGTTCAACATATCCTTTGATCGCTTCGGGCGGACGTCGGTGCCGGTGCACACGGAGATCACCCAGCACATCTTCACGAAGCTGCACGAGAACGGCTACATCAACGAGCGCGTCCTCAGCCAGCCCTACTGCGAGAAAGACCAGAGGTTCCTCGCTGACCGCTACGTCCTGGGCACCTGCCCCCACTGCCGCTATCCCGACGCGCGGGGCGACCAGTGCGAGAACTGCGGAAAGCTCCTGGACCCCATCGAGTTGATCGATCCGCGGTGCAGCGTCTGCTCCACCCGGCCAGTGATCAGGGAGACAAAGCACCTGTTCATCGACCTGCCCGCCATCCTGCCCAAGCTGCGCAACTGGATCGAGTCCGCCGCCGAGAAAGGATTCTGGGCGCGCAACGCCGTGCAGATGACGTATGCGTGGATGAGGGATGGCCTGAAGGAACGAGGGATCACGCGCGACCTGAAGTGGGGGATTCCGGTCCCTCTGGACGGCTACCGCGACAAGGTGTTTTACGTCTGGTTCGACGCGCCCATCGGCTACATCTCCATCACGGCGGACCACACGCCGGAGTGGAAGAGCTGGTGGTATGCGCCGAAGGAAGTGAAGCTCTTCCAGTTCATCGGGAAGGACAACATCCCGTTCCACACGGTGATCTTTCCCTGCAGCCAGCTGGGCACGGGAGAGGAGTGGACGACCCTCTATCACATGTCTTCCACGGAGTACCTCAACTACGAAGGCGGCAAGTTCTCCAAGAGCAAGGGTGTCGGCGTGTTCGGCACGGATGCGAAGGACACGGGAATCCCCGCGGACGTGTGGCGCTTCTACGTGTACTACAACCGTCCCGAGAAGTCCGACGCGCTGTTTACCTGGAAGGATTTTCAGGAAAAGGTGAACGCAGAGCTCATCGGCAATCTGGGGAATCTCGTCAACCGCACTCTCCAGTTCGTTTCCCGGTTCTATGGCGGCCGTCTTCCCGAGGGCACACCGGACGAGGAGTTCTGGCGGCAGGTGCGCACGGCGGAGTCGGAGATCGCCGGCTTGCTGGAAAAGGTGGAACTGCGCGAGGCGTTCCACAGGATATTTGCTCTTTCGTCGATCGGGAACAAGAAGTTCCAGGACGGGGAGCCGTGGAAAGGGGTCAAAGAATCACCCGAGACCACGGCCAGTCTCATCTGGAACCTGACCTATCTCGTGCGCGACCTGGCGATCCTGGCCAGCCCGTACGTCCCTGCCACCTCAGCACGGATCGCGGCGACCCTCGGTTCCGGGGCCATCTCGTGGTCGGACCTCGGCATGCTGAAGGGCATCTCCGAGGTGCAGAAACCCGAGCTTCTGTTTGCACGGCTGGAGGACAGGGAGATCGAGGAGCTGCGCGTCCGTTTCTCGGGCACCCAGAAGGAACGCCTGGAGGCTGCGGATGCCGCGGCGCAGGCTGCCGGTCCGAGTCCCGCCGAGGTTGCGGCCCGATTCCGCGCGTCGGTGGACTTGAGGGCGGCGAAGATCGTCGAGATCAAGCGGCACCCCGCTGCCGAGAAGCTGTACATCGAGACGATCGATCTCGGCGCCGAGCGGAGGACGATCGTTTCCGGTCTCGTGCCCCATTATCAGGAAGAAGAATTGCTGGGTCGCACAATCGTCCTGGTGGCCAATCTGAAGCCGGCGCTCCTTCGCGGGGTAGAGAGCCAGGGGATGCTTCTGGCGGCGTCGGAGGGAAGGACCGTGGAAGTGCTCTTCGTGGATCACGCGAAGCCCGGGGACCGGATTCTTCTCTCCGGCGGGGCTTCCGCGGATTCACCGGCCCAGATCGACATTGACGCCTTCTTCGCGATGCCGATCACCGCGGAGAACGGCCGAGTGATGGTGGGCGACGCAGCGCTGGAGTGCGGAGGGGAACCCCTGGCCACGACGAGGGTTTCGAAGGGCAGGGTGAAGTAATCGAACCGGGGGATGCGCGCACAGCGGTCTCCGTGCGGGAGGTCCCTCTTTCAATCCTCGATTCCAGCGACGAGATGCTCCAGTCCGGTTTCTGGGGACAGTTCAAGCAGGAGCAGGGGTGGAAGGCATCCGCGTTCAGCGTCACCGCAGGATCGGCTTCCTTTGGACTCCTCGTGCTCACTCGAAAGCTCGTCCGGCTCTTTACGATCGCGTATGTCCCCTTCGGACCAGTATTCGATCCCTGCGGCCGGAGAGGAGAGTTCCTCGCGAGCCTCGCGAGCGCCCTGCGTCCGTGCCTTCCTCGCGGAACGCTCTTTCTCAGGTTCGATCTTCCGTGGGCAAAAGGCGGCGACGTGCCGCTCTCACGGAGTCGTGGCATTGCGCGCGTGAGAAAAAGCGCAAGTGACATGCAGCCGGCGAGCACCGTTGTCATCGACATTGCACGTCCCCTGGACGACGTGCTGAAGTCCATGAAGCCCAAGACCCGGTACAACATCCGGCTCGCCGAAAAAAAAGGCGTGACCGTCGCCGAGGGGAGCCTCGATGAGCTGGACCGCTGGTACACGATCTACCATGAAACCGCACGTCGAGACAGCATCGGCATCCACTCCCTCTCGTACTATAGGGGTCTCCTGCAGTCATCGCACGAATACCAGGGAGCAGCTCCCGATGTGAAACTGCTCCTTGCCTGGCATGAGGCCGAGCTGCTGGCAGGGAACATCGTTGCGTTCTGGAAAACGCGCGCCGCCTACCTGTACGGCGCTTCGTCTGGGGTCAAGCGCAACCTGATGCCGACCTACGCGCTGCAGTGGGATGCGATCCGGCGCGCCCATGCCGCCGGCTGCCTCACTTACGACCTGTACGGCGTGCCGGCCCGGCCGGATCCTGGCCAACCCATGTTCGGGCTGTACCAGTTCAAGACGGGCTTTTCCGACAAGGTCCTCGAGCGCTGGGGAACGTGGGACGCTTCGTTCAGGCCGGCGCTCTGTACGTTCTACCGTGCCGCGGAGGCGGCACGCATGTTCTACCACCGGGGTGTGAAGAAGCGCCTCAGGGCACGGACGAGGGCAGTCGACGCATAGCCGGCGTGCGCCTCAAAACTCCCATCCGCTCTCGAGGTCCCTCAGGACTTCGCGGGCACCTCCGTGGGAGGGATCCTCGGCGATCACACCTTCCAGGAGCGCCCGCGCCTCCTTCCCGGCCGCGTCACGATTCCCTGATCCACCATCGCGGACTCCTCCTGAAAGTGAGAGGCCCAGCCGCCCCAGGCCCTCCAGATACGTGCAGAAGATTCCGTTGCGGCGCGTGAGATCGTCATCGAAGATGAGGAAGTCCGGCAGCGAGACCGCAGCCGGCCCCCGAGCTCGGGGAGGACCATGATCAACAGGAAATCGTTTTCGAGAAACACCGCATCGTACTGCCGATCGATCCGCTCGTCGGAAACCGTATCGATGACCGCGAAGGGATACACGGCGCCCAGGGAACCCTGGTACACGCGCTTCTCGAGAAACATCGGGTTGTGATCCGGTTCTCCGGCGGGGTAGGTGGGGATCACGATGCGCTCCATCCAAACCGCCGCAGTCCCTGTGGAAAATTGCATTCTCCTAAAATAACCGGCCTAGGGCCGTGAGTGTACTAGGAAACCGACGATTACTGCTTTTTCGGAAACTGTGACGGGTTTTCTAGTGCCGATTCATGATATTTTGTCTATCCTTTCCATATACCAAGGAGGAGGAAAAACGATGAAACGAGTTTCGCGGTTTCTGATTCTTGCCGCGGCAGCCCTGCTGCTGGTGCCCACTCTCGCGAGTGCACTCGCAGACGTTCCGCGCAACAGGACTCTGGTGCTCGGATGGAGCATCGCATCCCCGATCGGCGTCACCAACCCATGGGCAGTTCCTGGCTATACCCACCAGGAAGGCAACGTCTTCATGTGGGAGCCCCTGTACTACTTCGGGATCTTCGCCGACAAGGAGATTCCCTGGCTTGCGGACAGCATGAAGTACACGGCCAAGGACTTCACAGAGCTCACGATCAAACTGAACAAGCAGGCGACCTGGAGTGACGGCGTTCCTGTGACCTCCAAGGACGTGGTCTTCACGTTCGAAGGGCAGATGAAGAACGACAAGCTCCCGTACCATGGCCAGTTCGATCAGTTCGTCAAGGCCGTGAAGGCGGTGGATACTCTGACCGTCGTCGTGACCTTCAAGCAGCCGGCGCCCCGGTTCATGTTCGAGGTGCTGATGCTGAAGTTCGATACCGGCATCCCCATTGTGCCGGAGCATGTCCTTGCAAGCCAGGCTGACATCAACGCCTACCCGGGCGGAAACGATATGCCGCATTCCGGCCCCTACACCATCGTGAGCTGGGACAAGAACCAGAAGATCCTGGACCTGCGCCCGGATTGGTGGGCAGTGAAGGCTGGCCGGATTAAGACGCCGGACGTGAAGCGCATCGTCATGGTCAACCTCGGCGGGCAGATCGGCCAGAACATGGACCTCGTGGCCCAGCGCATCGTCAACGCAGAGATGGACGCGGCCCTGGACATGCGCAGCTCCATTATCTCGAGCATATTGAAGCAGGCGCCGAAGGTGACGACGCACGCCGGCAACAAGTCCCCCTATGGTTACCTGGACTGGTGGCCGAACTCGCTGTGGATGAACACGCAGCTCGCCCCCTACAGCGATCCGAAGGTTAGGCGCGCAATGGCGCTGACGATCGACCGTGACACGATCAACCAGGTCCTCTACGAGGGAGCGAAGATCGCCACGATCTACCCGTTCCCCCTGTACCCGGGCTTGCAGAAGTTCGCGAACAGCCCCGCGGTGAAGGCCCTGGAGGCGAAGTACCAGCCGGGCAAGTTCGATCTCGCCGAGAGCGCGAACCTCATGCAGCAGGCAGGGTTTACCCTGAACAAGGACAAGCTCTGGGAGAAGAGCGGATCAACGGTCTCCGCTGTCATCAACGGCTTTGAGGGAATCCACAGCGACATCGCTCCCGTCCTCGTGGAGATGCTGAAGAAGGGCGGATTCGACGCTTCGGTGAACTTCTGGAATGACGCCTTCCAGAACATGGTTGACGGCAAGGCAGGACTGTACATGTGGGGCCATGGAGCAAGCCTCAAGGACCCGTATGCGGCCCTCGAGCTGTACCATGGGAAGTTCAGCGCCGTGCTGGGAACCACCGCGGGGAGCAACCGCTGGTCGCGCTACAAGAACCCCGAGTACGACAAGCTCCTGGACCAGATGGCGCCCCTGGCCTCGGACGATCCGAAGTTCCTGGCCCTCGCCGCGCAGGCTCTGGGGATCTACTGGCGTGATACGATCGACATCCCCATCATCCAGTGGCTACATCGCATCCCTTACAACCAGACCTACTGGACGAACTGGCCGACGGCGACCAACCTGGCTGCGGGCACCAATGGCGCCTTCTGGGCGCAGACGGGCTTGCTCGTGGTCACGAACCTGAAGGCTGTCAAGTAAGAGGCTTTCGGGGACGACTTGTTTGAAGCAGTTGCGCGCATCCTCGTTCTCGCGTGCAGCTGCTTCTTTTATTGCCCGGTAAAACCCGCTACTATGACGAGGGAGGACTGAAATTGAGCTGGAAGAGGCTCGTCAGGCGGCTCGCGTTTCTTCTGCTCGTGGTCTGGGCCGCGTCCACAATCACCTTCCTCATTCCGCGGATCTCGCCGAGGAACCCGGTGCGCGAGCGTTTCGGGGAGCTCGCCCGGATGGGCGGGTTCACGCCCGTCGACTTGGAGAAGATCATCGCCTCGTACAGCGCGAAGTTCGGCCTGAACAAGCCCCTGTGGCAGCAGTACGTGGACTACATTTCCAGCGTCGCCCGGCTGGATCTCGGCGTCTCGCTCAACAAGTTCCCCAAGACGGTGTGGGCCCTGCTCATGGAATCTCTTCCGTGGACAATGTCCCTGCTGTTCGTCTGCACGGTGCTTTCATTCGTAATAGGGAATCTTCTAGGAGCGGTTGCCGCGTGGCCGGCGGCTCCTCGATGGCTTCGAAGCTTCGCGACGCCGTTCGTGCTCCTCATGGGAGTGCCGCCTGTGCTCATGGGCGTGTTCCTCCTGTTTTTCGTCGGCTTCAAGTTGAAGCTCCTGCCCATGGGAAACGCGTATTCCATCGGCCGGATCCCCGACTGGTCGTTCGGCTTCATCCTCGACGTCCTGAAGCACCAGATCCTGCCCGCCCTTTCACTCATCCTCGGGACGGTCGGCGGGTGGGTGCTATCCATGCGGGGCATGGGGATCACCATCCACGGCGAGGACTACGTGAACTTCGCCGAGCACAAGGGACTGAGCGGCGTGACGATTTTCCGCGACTACTACCTTCGCAACGCGCTTCTCCCCCAGGTGACCGGTCTGGCTCTGGCAGTAGGCAGCATGGTGACGTCAGGCATCGTCATCGAGCAGTTCTACGGCCTTCCCGGCATCGGCTCAATGCTCTACGACGCGATCAAGGTGAACGACTTCCTCGTCATCTACGGGGTCGTTCTGTTCATCACGATCGCAATCGCCACTCTCATGGTGATCGTGGAGATGCTCTATCCCCTGCTGGATCCGCGGATCCGGCACGAGAATTGAGGAGATGAATGTCGTCCGCTTCACTCGCTGACACCCGGATCGAACAGCCCGGTCGTGTCCGGCTGCTCCTGAACTACCTGCGGCGGAACAAGGGACTCGCCATAGGTCTCACCATGGTATTGCTCCTCACGCTGTTTACCGTGATTGGGCTTCTCACGATAGACAGCGCCAAGGCCTACCCGCTCACTGTCCAGCCAAAGCAACCACCGGGGGCGAAGTACCTTCTGGGCACGGATTTCTTCGGCAGGGACCTTCTGGCCGAGATGGTTGTGGGTATGTGGCAGACGGCGCTCATTGGCGTGCTCGCCGGCGCCTTGGGAACGATCATCGGTGTCATCCTCGGATTCATCTCGGCGTATTTCGGCGGTTGGTTGGATGCCGGGATCAAGGGCCTGTGCCAGATTCTCACGCCCATTCCCGTTTTTC
Organism: Spirochaetia bacterium; assembly: GCA_049511935.1. Classification (GTDB taxonomy): domain Bacteria; phylum Spirochaetota; class Spirochaetia; order SZUA-6; family Fen-1364; genus Fen-1364. The sequence continues at coordinate 9,484 of JBEKXR010000016.1, forward strand.
TGATCCAGGTGGTGATCGCCGGTTCCATGGACAAGCGCGACGTGACGATCTACACCATGGCCTTCATCGTCCTTCTCCTTGCATGGATGTGGCCGACCCTTGTCATCCGCGCCCAGGTGCTCACGATGAAGGAGCGGCAGTTCGTCGCCGTGGCGAAGCTTTCCGGCATGCGCGCGCCGGGCATCATCTTCGGGGAAATCCTCCCGAACCTCCTGCCGTTCATCGCCGCCGCCTTCGTCGGCCAGGTGTTCTCCGCGGTCTTCGCCTCGTTCTACCTCGCGGTCCTCGGGCTGGGGCCGCTGCGGGAGCCGCTCCTAGGGAACATCATCTGGGCCGCGCAGTCGCAGGGAGCGTTCTTCAACGGATGGTGGTGGTGGCCGATCTGGCCCGCCATCGCAATGGTCCTCGTCCTCGGCTCGCTCGCCCTGGTGAACATGGGGCTGGACGAACTGGCCAACCCGCGCATCCGCAGGACGGAGTGACAAGGTGGCGGACCAGGAATCAGTCCTCAGGATCAAGGATCTTCGCGTCTCCTACTATACGGACGCGGGACGCGCGACAGCGCTGGACGGGGCATATCTGGAGCTTCACGCGGGAGAACGCCTCGGCCTGGTAGGGGAGTCCGGCTCGGGGAAGAGCACCATGGCGCTGGCAATGATGCGTATGATCAAGCCCCCGGGACGCATCGAGAGCGGGCATGTGTTCGTTGACGGCACCGACCTGATGGCCCTTTCTGATCTGGACATGCGCAGGGCCCGTCTCAGCAGGATCGCTTACATTCCCCAGGGGGCGATGAACTCGCTCAACCCGGTGACCCGGGTCGGGGCGCAGATGGTGGACGCGGTGAAGGCGCACGAGCCGGGCGGGCAGGCGCAGATCGAAGAACGCTGCATGCAGGCACTGGAATCGGTCGACCTCAAGCGGTCAGTCTTCCGCATGTACGCGCACGAGCTCAGCGGGGGAATGAAACAGCGCGTCTGCATCGCCATCGACATCCTGCTGAAACCGCAGGTCATCATCGCCGACGAGCCGACCAGCGCGCTGGACGTGGTGACTCAGCGGCAGGTCATGGAGACGATCCGCCGTGTCCAGGCGCAGATCGGAGCCGCGGTGATCCTGATCGGGCACGACATGGGCCTCATGGCCCAGTTCGTGGACAAGGTGGCGGTGATGTATGCCGGCAAGCTCGTCGAAGTCAGCGGCGTGCGCGAGATGTTTACCCGGCCGCTCCACCCTTATGCCCAGGCACTGATCAACAGCCTGCCGCGCCTGGAGAACAAGGGTGTGTTCCAGGGGATCCCGGGCCTTGCGCCCTCTCTTCTGCGCCTGCCCGGTGGGTGCTCGTTCCATCCACGGTGCTCACGTGCAATGGAGATCTGCAGGAAAGTGACGCCGCGCGACGAAACCCTTCCCGACGGCCGGCGCGTGGCCTGCCATCTTTATCCGGAGAAAGCGTAGCCATGGGTGACCTGCTGGAGCTCGTCAACATCAGGAAGGTCTACTCGCGCGGGCTGATCTCGCGGACTTCCACCGTCGCGCTGAGCGACGTGTCCCTCACGTTGAAGGAGAACGAGCCCACGATCCTCACCGTGGCGGGAGAGAGTGGGAGCGGCAAGACGACCCTCGCGATGCTGCTGCTCGGTTTCCTCCCCCCCACTTCGGGGCGGATCCTGTACAAGGGCCGGGACATCGGGAAGCTCACGGGCGATGAGCGCATGATCTTCCGCCGCGAGGTGCAGGCGGTCTTTCAGGATCCGTTTGCCGTGTTCAATCCCTTCTATACCGTGGACCACCTGCTGACTGTCCCGATCCGCCGTTTCCACCTCGCGAAGTCACGAAGCGATGCGAGAGACCGGATGGTGGAGGCCCTGACGGCCGTCGGCCTGCATCCCGACGACATCCTGGGACGATTCCCCCACCAGCTTTCCGGCGGGCAGAGGCAGCGCATCAACGTGGCACGGGCCCTGGTCCTGAAGCCCCGGCTTCTCGTGGCCGACGAGCCGGTTTCCATGGTCGATGCGTCCCTTCGCGCGAGCATCCTGGAGACGCTCCGCGGCCTTCAGCGGGATCACGGCGTTTCGATCATCTACATCACCCACGACCTCACCACGGCCTATCACATCTCGAAGTCCATCATCGTGCTCTACCGGGGCTCGGTCATGGAGGCGGGGGACACGGACAGCGTCATCACCCGACCGCAGCACCCCTACACGCGTCTTCTCATCGACTCCATCCCGTGGCCGGACATCAATCGCAGATGGGGAGAAACCGAGATCAAGGCGCTGGAGTCCGACTCATCGGATCACGCTCCCGGGTGCCGGTTCCTCTCGCGCTGTCCCTTTGCCATGGACAAGTGCCGGGAGACGCCGCCGCTCTTCCGCCTGGGCGAACACCAGGCGGTCTCCTGCTACCTGCACGAGAAGTACCCTCAGATCGCACCCGAGAGGCTCTCCGAGCTCCTCACCTGAAGGGGTCAGGCAGCGCTGCTGGAGGATTCCGCGTCCAGCCTCGCTTGCCGGGCGTCTCGCGTGACTCGATAGCCGAGAACGGTCCCCAGGGTCAGGGCTTGTACCCCCGCGAGGATGAACAGCACGGTTCGCATGGCGGTCAGGCTTGTGGTGCCCGTGAGGCCGGGGTTCCAGAACACGCTCGCGAGCGTCGGCCCGAGGGCGAAACCCAGGAACCTCGCCGTGTTGGCGAGCGCACCGCCGACTCCGACGTGATCACGCGGAGTCGCCGACATCACCGCGACGCTGCTGGGCGAGATGAAGAATCCGAACCCCAGGCCCACTATCGCGAAGCGGACCACGAGGTCGGCGATGCCCCATCGTCCGTCCAATGGCAGGAGGAGACACACTCCGACGAGAGAAATCGCGGCGCCCACCGCGGCCGGAAGCCGCGGATTGAACCTGTCCGAAAGCCGGCCGCCCAGCTGGGAAGCCGCTGCCATTGCGAGCGGAAAGAAGAGGAGGGTCAGCCCGGCCCGCTCGGGGCTCTGCTTGAGAGTCACCTCGAGGAAGAACGGCATGAGAAACCCGATTCCAGAGCCGACAATCCCCATGGTCATGATGCCCGCCAGGGGGATCGAGAAATGGCGTTGGCCCACCAGGGACGGGGGTGCGAGCGGATTCGCCGCACGGCGCTCGACGACGACGAGAACCGCCACCGCGGCGAAGCTGGCGGCGAGCAGGATAAAATCGCGGTTCGTGAGCCGACCGTTCGTCGGAGCAAGTCCCAGGATCAGCAGCACCAGGGCAATGCTGAAGAGAATCGCCCCCCGGGCGTCGAAGACCTTGATCTGCGGGGCGCCGTCGCGCGGAAGGAGCCGGTACACGAGCGAGAATGCGACGATCCCGAAGGGCACGTTGATGAAGAAAATAGCCGGCCAACCCAGCGCCCCGATGAGGATGCCGCCAAGACTCGGCCCCAGGACCGCTCCGAGCGGAGCGATGAGTCCGATCACGGCCATCGCCTTTCCCCGCTCCTCGGGGGCGAAGTTCACCGTGGCGATTGCCAGGATCGCCGAGCCGATGCAGGAACCGCCGATCCCCTGGATGATCCGGTAGATGATCATTTGCGGGAGGGACTGGGCGGTTCCGCACAGGATGCTCCCGGCGATGAAGAGACCCACGCCGATCAGGGTGACCCGCCGGCGGCCGATCAGGTCCGACAGCGCGCCGAAGACGCCCAGCAGGGCGGTTGTCGGAAGGACGTAGCTCAGGACCACCCACTTGATCTGGCGGTCGACGTGGAAAATCCGGGCCATGAGGGGCAGGGCGACATTCACGACGTTGCTGTCCAGGGCCGCCATGAAAACAGCGAGGGACGCACCGATCAGCGCCCACCAGCGCCACCGGTATTCGCGGGAATCCAGGATAGTATTGAAAACGCCTTGCGGCATGAAGAGTTACTCCTCTCTCAGGCCTGCAATTTACTTAGGCTTCGAAGTAAAAGTCAAGAAAAAGGTGGGTCAGGGAGTGGAGAGGGTTCGTGCCCCCGTCAGGGGGATTTGTGCATTCCCTCGATCATTGTTCGAAGGAGACGCTTCAGCGTTGCATGCTCGCTCGCCGAAAGTGTTGCAGTCATGCGTCTTTCGATGGGCGCCATGGCTTCACGCGCGTCTTCGATCAGCCGCCGGCCGTGGAGCGTGAGTGAGAGCCGCTTCACGCGGGCGTCCGCAGTCGAACGGGTCCTTTTCACCCAGCCCTTTCGCTCCATACCGTTCACGAGGCTGGTGACGCTCGGCGCTTCGATCTCGAGGTGCCGCATCAGGTCGGAGTGCATGGCGCCCGGCGTATGGAGGAGCACGCCCAGTGCACGCCACTGCGTCACCGTCATGCCGGATCTGCGAAGACAGGCCTCGTTCTCCCGGCGCATGGTCATGAAGGCGAGCTTCACCCAGTGGCTGAGCGTATCGTCGTCCGATTCCCGGAGAATCTTCACCTCGTGCTCGCCTGCAGTATCCAGCATCACGTGCGTCTTCAGGAACGACAATGTCTGATGTCGAGACTACATGCTCGAAAGAACGCCGTCAAGGTTGAGCCACTTCAGTCTCGCTCTCACAATGCGGCAATAACGTTTCTCAGTTTTGCTCTCACCTGCTCTGCGACCTTCGTCAGACGGGGATTCCCGGCTGCCTGCATCGACACTGTAGGGTCGATGCAGGCAGCCTCCACCCTCCCGTCGACTGCTTCTTGCACGATGACGTTGCACGGCAGGAGAAGACCGATTCGCTCCTCAATCTGCAATGCCTGGTAGGCGAAGGGTGGATTGCATGCCCCAAGAATCCGGTAGTTTCGAAAATCAACGTCCAGTTTCTTCTTGAGTGTCTCTCGGACATCGATTTCGGTGAGCACGCCGAACCCCTCCTTCCCCAGTTCTTCCTTGACTCGCTCCAGAGCCTTCTCAAAAGTCAGGGAAACAATCTTTTGCATGTAATACTGCATTTCAAACCTCCTGAACGCCCGCGGTGGCGAGGTGCCATATATGCCTTGAGAGATTGTACACGATCATCGCGAGTGCGTGCGAATCAGAAGAAGGAAAAGTCGCGGCTTTGTTCGGGTCGATCATGAGCACCATCGACAGCGGGCACGCGAGTGCCCCGTCCGGCGCCCGGATCCTGAAATGTGTCCTGTAATCGGGACTCTGGTCTGCCGGTGTGAAGAAAGCATTTCGCTATGTTTCCTGCCGTACAGAACGCGCTGGGTTTTATGTATATCCTTCTTTTTCGTGAACGTTGAAAGCTGAATGCGGCGCTCCGGTTCATTGTCAACATGTCTGTGAAGCAAGCTGTCGCAGCTGAGGTGTAGAGGCAGGGCGTCGCCAGCCAAATCTTTGGACGCAAGCCCGAGGGTGAAGGCGGGAAGGAGATATTTCGATGGGGTGGGCTGTTCTTCTCTCTGCATTGATCATGGTCTTTCTGTACGACGTTCTGGACATCATGACTCCGAGAATGCGCGGAAAATGGCGCAAGCATCCGGAGGGGGACACGGCGCAGGAGGGAGAGATCGATTGGCCGCTTCGTGGATGAACGGCTTCGACAGGCAACGGATACGGAGTTTCGTCTCTGCAGCAACAAATCCGCAGGCTGTTGACAAAGTAAGTGCGGAACAAGTTCTAGAGGTTGCTCATTACTCAAATCCAAAGCTTTTTTGACACGCCGAAGCTGAGACAAAACCATTTGCTCGCCGCCCTACCCGAGCCAAAACGCAAGCGCTTGCTCCCCCACATGGAACTGGTCCCTTTACGTCTGGGTGATGCCCTGTACGAGTCAGGGGACAATTTGAAATACGTCTATTACCCCACCACCGCCATCGTGTCCCTGTTGTACGTCATGGAGAATGGCGCCTCCGCCGAAATCGCCATGGTCGGCAACGATGGAATTGTGGGAATTGCCCTGTTTCTGGTAGGCAAAATCATGCCGAGCGGGCCGTAGTGCAGAGTGAAGGCCACGCGTATCGGCTGAAGGGACAACTTCTCAAACAGGAATTCAACCGCGGCGGGGCGTTTCAGCGTCTGATGCTACGTTACACACTGGCCCTGCTTCGCCAGATGGCCCAGACTGCAGTTTGCAATCGGCACCATACGGTAGACCAGCAGCTCTGTCGCTGGCTGTTGCTCAGCCTCGACCGCCTGCAATCGGGCGCCTTGAGCATGACCCAAAAGCTGATCTCCAACATGCTGGGGGTGCGGCGGGAGGGCGTGACCGAAGCTGCAGGAAAGTTGCACAAGGCCGGGTTGATTCAGCATGGTCGGGGCCGCATCACCGTGCTGGATCGACCTGGCCTGGAAGCGCGGGTCTTCGAGTGCTATGACGTTGTCAGGAAAGAGTTCGCCCGCCTGCTCCCTGACGTGACCGCGAAGTGACCGGCCCCACTCTCTGAACCGTCTTACTCATCGATTTGGCGCCTTGCGCTGTGTTCGCCCTCTTGTCTCCATCAACCGCAAGCTGGGGGGAATTGATCGAGCTAAGAACAAACCAAATCGCCGTTCTATCTTTCATAACGTGCTCGACGCACTGATCGCAAATCCCATGACTGATGGGGGTCCCATCTTCGGGTTCGTCATTCATCGGTTTCTGACACCAAGCGCAAATTTTCTTCATCTCAACATTTCCCCACGCATGAAAAGCGCCGCATCTCCGTGTGCCTGCTCCCTTTTGATAAGACCTTGGAAGCCCTAACAGTGAATAGGTTTGCAAAAAATCCAACGCATTTCTGTGCGTTAGCGCACATAAGATGAATTTCTTCAGCATTGGAATACGGAACAGAAACGCGCCGCTTGCGATCCTGATCGTCGGGAGGTGCCGCCGAATCGTCGATAACCTCTGCATCAGCGGATTGAAATAGATGCTTGCCAGCAGAAGCGGCAACCCGAGCCCCCGAAGCCTCGCGGCGGCCGCGGGAGATGAATCCTTCTCTCAAAATGAGATTGAGACCGAAGGCCATGATGAGCGCGCCGGAAACGGTCGAGATGATCCGGGAGCCTCGGCCGATCGCGCTCCCGATGCCGCTCATGAAAAGCCCCAAGGCCAGGAAAACGAGGGCGAATCCGAGGGCAAAGAATGCCGTCCGTCCGATGACCTTCAGTCGGGGCGCCGCGGCGCGGTTCATCTCCTGAAGACTCGTCCCGCAGATGAAGGTCATGTAGGAGGGAATGATCGGGATGATGCAGGGGGAGAGAAATGATACGATCCCTGCGCCGAAAGCGAGCACGGGCTGGACCTGGGCCTGCACGATCAGCCGGTCAGTAGTGACTCGAACAGCGAGACCAATTCAGGAGCATCCCAGGCGCGGCTGCCGATTGTCCGGCCGAGGATCCTGCCGTCCCTTCCAATGATATAGGTGCTCGGTATGGTCCTCGCTCCGTAGAGCGCTCCGACGTCCCCCGACGCGTCCAGGAGCACGGGGTAGGTCATACTGTTTGCGGCGACGAAACTCTTTACCACATCGCGCGATTCTGACAGGTCGACCGCGACAATGACAAACCCCTTCTTCTTCAGCGTCGAGTACAGTTTCTCCATGGAGGGAATTTCCTCCCGACAGGAAGGACACCACGTCGCC
>JBEKXR010000017.1:0-16793 GCA_049511935.1 Spirochaetia bacterium
GACGAGTGGCGCACGCGCATGAGGGCCAGCCGGGACATCCCGATCGAGGTGCAGATCATGGTTCGCACTTTCCCGGCAAACGCCCACCCGATGCAGCTCCTGCAGTCCGTCATCGCCTACCTCTCCGTCTACATCGAACATACCATCCAGCACTCCCCCCAGTGCAACTGCCGTGATACCCTGCACCAGATCGTGCAGATGGCCAGCGTGATCGCCACTGCCCACCGCTTCCGGCAGGGCAAGGGGTATATCCAGCCCCTCCAGCATCTCTCGCACGGGGGGAATTTCCTGCACATGATGCGGGGAGGTGAGCCCGAGGGATATGAAGCGCGGATCATGGATTCCTGCCTGGTCCTGCACGCGGAGCACGAGTTCAACGCGTCCACCTTCACCGCCCGCGTCGTCGCCTCCACGATGTCCACCTGCTACTGCAGCATCGCCGCCGCCATCGGCGCGCTCTTCGGGTCCCTGCACGGCGGGGCAAACGAGAGGGTGCTGGAGATGGTGCGGGAGATCGGGAGCAAGGAAGGCGTTGGCGCGTGGATGGACAAGGCCATCGAGGAGAAGCGCAAGGTGCCGGGCATGGGCCACCGGGAGTACAAGGTGAAGGACCCGCGCTCCTACGTGATGGAAGAGTTCCTCAAGGAGCTCTCGGAAAAGAAAAATGACTGGCGGGACTACGAGATTCTGAAAGAGATCGAGAAGCAGTTCCGGGAGCGCATGGAAGAGAAAGGCAAGCCCCTGTACCCGAACGTGGACTTCTTCTCCGGTGCCGTGTACAACCTCCTGGGCATCCCCAAGATCCTCTTCACGCCGATCTTCGCCATGGCGCGCGTCTCCGGCTGGCTTGCTCACATCCTGGAGCAGCGGGAGCACGGGAGCAAGATCTATCGGCCCGAGAGCCTGTACAAGGGTGAGGCGGAGCGGCCCTACGTGTCGATTGCCCAGCGCCAGTAGGGCGGCCCGGGCCCGGCGCCCCCTGCTCCTTGACTTCACGCAATGATTAGGCGAGACTCGCCCCGGTGAAAGGGGGGAGTCCGTGACGGTTCTTGCGATCTGCTGTCACCCCGACGACATGGAAATGAAGATGGGCGGCACCCTCCTGCTGCTGAAGCAGGCCGGGTGCGAGGTCCATACGATCAACGTTGCAAACGGATGCGCTGGAAGTGTCGAGCTGCCGCCGTCGGAGATCGCCGCGGTCCGCAAGCGGGAGGCCGAGGCCTCGGCGAAGCTTCTCGGATCGGTTCTCCACGAAAGCCTGGCCGACGACCTGGAGGTCTTCTACACGCAGGATCTCATCAAGCGCGTCACCGCGCTCATCCGGCAGGTGAAGCCGGATCTCGTCCTCACGCACTCCCTGGAAGACTACATGGAGGACCACATGAACACGGCAAGGATCGCCGTGACCGCGACCTTCTCACGGAACATCCCGAACTACCGCTCGATTCCCGACGAGCCGGCGGTGTTCGAGGACGCGATGCTCTACCACTCCACGCCCCATATTCTCACTGACATGATGCGCCGGCCGATCGTCCCCGAGATCTATGTCGACGTCTCAGCGGTCATGGACCGAATGGAGGAGCTCCTCGCCTGCCACGCCAGCCAGAAAGAGTGGCTCGACAAGACCCAGGGTTTCGATTCCTATCTGAAGACGATGAGGGAGCTTACAGAGAAAATTGGCGGTATGTCGGGACGTTTCAGGTTCGCGGAGGGATGGCGCCGGCATTCGCACGTCGGCTTCACCCGGCAGGACTGCAACCCACTCGCCGACATCCTGAAAGATTGGTGCCACACCGTTCCCCGCCGGTAGAACGCAAGGACACACAGTGGGACCTCTCTCGGAAACGAAACCGAAAGGAGATCGAGGAATGAACGTCCTTGCAATCGGCGCGCATCCCGACGACGTGGAGTTCTACTGCGCGGGGACCCTGCTGAAGTACGCGAAGGCCGGCCACCGCCTGTTCGTGGCACTCACCACGAGCGGGAACATCGGGTCGAACGTGATCGAGGGCCGTGAGGAGATTGCGCGGGTGCGGGAGGCCGAGCAGCGGGCAGCCGCAAAGCACTACGGCGCCGAGGTACGGTTCCTCCGTTTCGACGATGAGGGCCTGCAGGACACGCCGGAGGTGCGACGCGCGGTCATCGACGCAATCCGCTGGGCGGCACCCGACGTGATCTTCACCCACTTCCCAGGGGACATGAGCACGGACCACAACGTGACGGGGACCGTTGTGGGCAGGGTCCTGCTGTCGCTGCCGGGCAGGAACGTTCCCTCGGGCGAGCCTCCCCTGGCAAAGGTTCCATCCCTCTTCTACTGGGACACGGGCGCAGGGCTCCACTTCGAGCCCGAGGTGTATGTCGACATCTCGGAAACGATGGACGAGAAGCTTCGCGCCCTGGAGCAGCACAAGAGCCAGTTCGCCTGGATGAGCACCTTCCAGTCCACCAGCCTCACCGACCACCCCCGCATCCTGGGCGCGTTTCGAGGGCTCGCAATCGGCTGCGCATACGCGGAGGGTTTCCGGGGGCATCGGATCCATGGGTACATGCCCGATTTCAAGCTGCTCCCCTGAGGAGGAGGCATGCGCACCAGGACTGACCTGATCCGGCTCCTGGAGGCATCCCGCATCGCGTACGAGACCCTCGATTCCGGGCGCTGCTGGATGATCGTCGCCCCCGCGCTGGCGGCCCGGATCATGGGCGCGGGCATCGGGGAGGAAAACGCCTTCTGGGTCCCGCCCGTGATCTCCACGCGGGGTTGGAACGAGGGAGGGAATGCCGGTGGCCAGAGGACCTGGATCGCTCCCGAGGGTGGAATTGCTGGATTCTTCTTTTCGGCGGACGGCGCACGATGGGATGTCGCACCTGGGCTGGACCCGGGCAGCTACCGGGCGATGCCGGCCCCCGCGGGGACCATCCTGCGCATCCGCTTCCGTCACGAGCTGGGCAAAGCCGGTTCGATTCCGCTGGAGCGGAGAATAGGGCTCTGGAGCCTCATCCAGCTTCCCTGCGAGGAGCAGGGTGTTATTTTCATCGCCGGCGGCCGCGCTCCGCGCCTGTACTTCGGCGAGCTCCCTGCGATGGGCACGGGCGATGCGGGCAGGGTCGTCTGGCTGCGGGTCAGGGGAGGCACCCGGTTCAAGGCAGGGATGTCACCTTCCGACTTCGCGAGAACCATGGGATTCGCCCGGCGTGCGCGCGTGCCGGAAAACGGGCTGACGCCATTCATCCTCACGACGATGAGCGGGGACAGCGATCCCAACAGGGCGTACGTCGACACGCCGGCGAGCTCGGGTCACGCGGCATCGCCGAACGGAGATGCCGCGCAGGCCTACTGTGACGCGGGCACCGGCGGCCTTGCCTTCTGCGAAATCGAGTCGCACGCGCCCGCTCCATTCCTGGCTCCTGGTGAGTCAGAGGCGCAGGACATACAAATCTCGATTGCGCGTCTCGGGGGGCAGGATATCGCGGACTACATGTCGGAGAGGCTCGGAATGGAGCCACTCCCCCGAAGCGCGCTGACGGCCTGAAAGACCGAGCTACCCCTTCAACCCCGTCATCGCAATGCCCTGCACGAAGTACTTCGACAGGAAGATGTACAGCAGCAGGAGGGGGATGCAGGCGATCACGCTCACGGCGAGCTGCTCGGGATACGGGGTGTTGTACCCTCCCTTGAAGAGCGCGATCCCCTGCGGGAGTACCCGCATGTCGGGGTTCGACATCACGATCAGGGGCCACAGGAGCAGGTTCCACACCCATTGGGCGTGGAAGATGACGAGCGCGAGAAGGGCCGTCTGTGCCATCGGGATGGCGATGCGCGCGAAGATCGCATACTCGTTCGCCCCGTCAATGCGCGCGCTCTCGATGAAATCGTTCGGCAGGGAGAAGAAGAACTGGCGCATCATGAAGACCCCGAAGGCGGTGAGGCTCTCCGGGATGACCAGCCCCCAGTAGGTGTTCTGCAAGCCCAGCCTGCGCACGAGGATGAACAGCGGAACGACGATCGCCTCGAAGGAGATCATGATCGTGGCGAGCACGATCATGAAGAGAACGCCGTTTCCCTTGAACTTGTACTTCGCGAACCCATATCCCGCGGTGGCGGAGAGGAAAAGGCAGAACACCACCGCGAGGGTCGTCACGATGAAGCTGTTCAGGATGAACCGGGGAAAGTTGAAGTCCGGGAACTTGGTGAACACGTTCACGTAGCTCATCCAGTTCCACTCCGGGGGGAAGAACCGTATCGGGATGGCCAGGACGTCCCTGTTCAGCTTGAACGACGAGACGATCATCCAGAGGAACGGAAAGATGAAAGCGAAGCCGAGGACGCCGATCACGACGTACAGGAGCGTGCGAAGGACCCGCTGCGAGGACTGGTATGAGCTCAACCTTCATTCTCCCAAGGTGCCGGATCTGAAAAGCCGGAGCTGGAAAATCGAGAACACGAGCAGCATCAGGAAGAACAGCACCGAGATGGCCGCCGAGTAGCCGAACTTGCTCAGCTCGAATGCCTCACGGAAAATCAGGAGCGAAAGAATCTCCGTCGACCGGGCCGGCCCTCCCTTCGTGATGACGTACTGGATGGAAAACTGGCCGAAGGTAAAGATGATGCACGAGATCACGGCCAGCGCGAACGTGTTGCGGAGGTTCGGGATGGTGATGTAGTAGAGCTGGCCCCAGAACCCCGCCCCGTCCATCCGTGCCGCCTCGTAGAAGCTCGTCGGCACGTCCATCAGGCCGGCGATATAGATCACCATGTAGTACCCGACGGACTTCCAGACATACGTGATGATGATGGCGTAGGGAGCCGCGCTGGTCGTCGTGAGCCAGATGGGACTCACCCCGATGATTTTTCGAAGCAGGATCGGGATGAGGCCCGTGGACTGGTACATGAACTCCCAGACCACGCCCACGGCGACGATGGAGAGGATCACGGGGAGGAAGACCAGCGACTGGAGGAAGTTCTTGTGCCGGATCAGCCGGCTCCCGAACATCAGGGCGAACACGAACGCCATGACGTTGATGGCGGCAACCGAGATCCCGCTGAAATGGAGGGTTCGAACGATTGAATTGATCACCCGCGGATCCTTGACCATGACGATGAAGTTCTTGAGGCCGATCGCCTTCGGGGGGGTGAGCGCGTTCCATTCCACAAGCGAATACCGGAAGGCGCTGAGCATGGGATAGATGAGAAAAATGGTGAAGAACACGAGGGTGGGAAGGATGAACAGGTACCCGTGATTCTGAAGGCGGGTCACCGAATAGCTTGCCTTGCGCATTCTCCTCCACCCCTGTGAAAAGCGTCCCCGCCGGAGGGCGGGGACGCACGGAAACACCGTGTTCTACTGGTACAAGGTCTTGATGTCGGTCTGGAGCTGGGCGACGGAGTCGTCGACCGAGGCACCCTCGTAGATCACGCGGGAGATCGCCTGCCAGACGATGTCGCGGACCTGGTTGCCCTTGGTCGAAGAAAGCCACACGGCCGTCTTTGCCAGCTCGCCCTTGAACACCTGATCGTAGTAAGGGATGTACTTCTTCGCAAGCGTCGGATCGAGGCCCTGCTTGCCGTTGGAGAGAGTCACCCGCGGCTGGTGATAGCCCTGCTTGATGAACTCGTTCGGCTGGCTGGCCAGCGCATCGAGGAACCGGAAGGAGAGTGTCGGGTCCTTGGCGAGCTTGGACACATAAAGGCAGTAGCCGTAGCCGACGCCGCCGATGTCCTTGCCGTCCGGGAACCGGGGATACGGGAAGGGTTCCACGTCCTTGCGCTTCACCGAGTAGGTGTCCAGCACGCCCCAGTACCATGTTCCGCCGGTGAGGAATATCCCGCTCTTGTTCGTGCCGAAGCCAGAGCGGTCATTGTCCGAGAGTGCGGGGTCCCAGATCTTGCTGTCCGTAACGAAATCCGTATAGGTCTTCAGCGCACGGGCGAGCACGTCGGGCTGGTCCATGGAAGCGATCAGGCCTTTCTCGTTTCCCCAATCCGCTCCGAGCTGTTCCATCATGTTCAGGAGCACGAGGAAGTTGAAGACGGCTTCCTTGGAATTGCACATGAAGCCGTTGCGGACAGTCGTTCCGCCCTGGACCTTCATCAGCTTCTTCGCCACTTCGACGAACTGGTCCCAGGTCTTTGGCTTGTCCTTGGCGGGATTGAGCCCGGCTTCCCTCATGTCGGCGATGTTTATCCATGCGACATAGTCGGACAGCTCGAACGGGATCCCGTAATACTGCCCCTCCCAGGTGCCGCCGCACGTTTCGATGGCTCCGGGGGTCCACATCTTCACCACGTCGTCGATCGTCTTCTTTCCGAACGCCGCGGGGATAATCGGGACCATCTGACCCGCGCCCAGGAACTCGGCAGATTCGCCGTTGTTGAGGGCGAAGGAGTCGATGGAGCCGTTGGCCGCGAGGACAGTGCGGATGATGTTCGGCCGGTCGCCGTCCGGCAGGAGGACCATCTTCACCTCCACGTCCGGATTCTTGAGCATGAACATCTTCACCGCATTGGCGTTGATCACGTCATAGATCGTCTCCGTCCAATGGTAGTGATAGATGACCTTCTTGGGAGCTGCGCCGACGACAAATGTCGCCACGAGCGCGAGCACCACGACGAGCAGCAAAATGCGTCTCGACATAGAGCCTCCTTACACCTCTTATCCGGAACCGGTTCGATGTCCGGCTCCTGCCATTTCCCGGCTCCAACGGAGCCTTTGTCCTGCTGTCAGCATACTACTTTTTCTTTCAGGTAATCTTCTTCAATGCGGCAGTTGCAATTCCGACAAACATACTCACCGTGTCCTCGAAGGCCTTCTTCCCCTTCTCCGCGGAGGCGTCCCGGGGGTCGGTCTGCACGATCCGGCCCGGACTGGGCTTCTCGCTGAATCCGGGTACGTCGACCACCGAGAAGTCCGGATAGCGGATCGGAACCGATCGCGGGGGCAGAGCGGAAAGTTCGACGATCTTCTGGCCGTTGAAAACCGACTTCTCGTAGTGCAGCATCAGGGAGGTCTCAACGAGGTCCGCGTGGCCCGCGAGGTTCTTCTCGGAGACATCGTGCGGCAGGGCGAGCTTCCACACTACGACGGCCCCGGCGGTGTGCGTGTAATGCTTCGCCAGGCGGTCCAGGGTTTCCAGCTGGTTCCATGCCCCGTGACCGTTCACGATGACGATGGCCTTGTAGCCCTGGGAAATCAGCATCTCCAGCGTGGCGGCCACCATGAGACCGAAGATGTGCTCCTGGTAGTAGTGGCTCTTCCAGGTGGCGGTGGGAAAATCCATGCCGACGACCCAGTCCCCCGTGTGGAAACCGAGGCTCTCCAGAATCCAGTCCGGCCTCTCGCGTTCCGTGCCGAGGAAGAGCGTGGGCATCACGACGCCCTTGCCGAGCTGCCGGCATGCTCCGAGGGCGCACTGCGCCGCATTGATCGGGTCCATGCCGACCGGCAGGTGCGGCCCATGGTATTCAAGCGGAGCTACCGGGAGAAAGACGAGCGGCGCGCGCTCGAGCTCGGCCCGAAGCTGGGCCGGCCGCATCATCTCGTACCGGATCTCCCTCTCACTCATGGACGCCCCCTTGGACTGACGAGGATCGGCATCGACATGCTGCAGAAATATAAGTCCTGCATTTTGCGCGTGTCAACGTATATCGCGATGGGAAGAAGATAAATGTCCAATGGTTGCGGCGGATAAAAAGAGTTTTGTCAATTTTCTACATAATTAGTGTTGTCCGAGTAAAAGGCGCGCCGGGATTCGCGAAATTTCATCTCCGAATGCCCCGGCAGCCGGCAGATCGCCATCAGGTTTCGACATCCTATGCGGCGGCCTGCCCGGGGCGGGGAGCGCCCCAGGCTTCGCCGCCTTCAGGTCGACAGGTACTTCAGCGTGCGCTTCAGAGACTCGGCGTCCCCCACGGTGGGCCAGTACTCCAGTCCGCAGTACCCCGAGTAGCCCAGCCTGTCGATCTCCCTCAGGATGAATGGGTAGTGAAGCTCTCCCGAGTCCGGCTCATGCCGTCCGGGGACCCCGGCAATGTGAAAGTGGCCGATCTGCCTGATGTTCTCGCGGATGAAGGCGGTGACGTTCCCGTCCATGATCTGCATGTGATAGATGTCGTAAAGCATCTTCACGTTCGGGCTGTTCACCCTTTGAAGCACCTCGACGCAGATCTCGGGATCGTCCAGGAAGTAGTCGGGATGGTCAACACGGGTGTTGAAAGGCTCCACGATGAGGGTGATCCCCTCCCTCAGGCAGATCGGCGCGAGCTCTGCGAGTGCGCCGGTCATGTTGTCGATGGCCGCCTCTGCCTCGAGCCCGCGGACGCGGTTCCCGCTCCCGCTGATCAGCCGGGTGCAGCCGATTTTCTTGGCGAGGGGGATCACCTGGGTCAGACCTTCCTTCAACTTCGGCCTGTCCTTCTTGTCGATAAGGGAAGCCACTATGCCGCCGTCGGGGTGGTTGAAAACGAAATCCGTGGCGATCATTCCGTACTTCGCGTTCAGCTCTGCCAGCGCATCGAAGTCCTTATTCCCCGGGGCAAGGGCCTTGCCGTCGAATGCCTTGTCGTGGAACCAGAACTCGTAGGCCTTGAAGCCGAGTTCGGAAGCCTTGCGGATCCTCTCCGCATAGGGCTGTTCCCCGAAGAAGATCTCGATACAGACGCCGATCTTCGCCATGTGTGTTTCCTTTCTCTGTACCGGCGCGCCGTGCCTTCTCAGAGGAGGACGCCCGCCACCTTGCGGATGCCCTCCGCGATGGCCCGGCAGTCCGCCTCCGAGAGCTGCGGCGGAATGTCAATATGCAGGGAACGACCGAGCCGTGCCATGGTCTTCGGGCAGTCGTCCGGCGTGTAGTCGGGCACGGGGCCGCTCAGGGAGCAGTTGAAGGGACAGCCATTCCTGGTGGGCATCATCTTCTCGATGAGCATCTTCCAGTGCGGGTACACATGCCAGTCCGGAACGCCCTTGTTGTAAATGCCGCCTGCCTCGATTCCCTCCGCGTGGAGCGCCCTGACGAAACCTTCCACCTGATCGGCTTTGGGGAGGTAGAAAACGATACAGATCGCCGTGTCGCCTGCCTCGTCCGTGACCTCCCGAAACTCGATCCCCTTGAGGCCCTTGATGCCGTCCTTGATAATCTTCTTGTTGCGCCGCATCCGGGAGAGGATCATGTCCAACTTGCGGAACTGTGCCAGCGCCACCGCCCCGGTGAGCTCGCTCATGCGGAAGTTCACGCCGAAGAAGATCTCCCCCTCGAACTCGGGGGGCGCGAACCTGTCCTTGCGCCAGCAGGCAGCCACGTCGTGGTACGCCTGGGCGCGGGTGTACAGAAGGTCCGAGTTGGTGGCAAGGATCCCGCCCTCCCCGGAGGTGATGATCTTATGGAACTGGAGGGAGAAGCATCCGATGTCTCCGAAGGAGCCGAGCGGCTTGCCCTGGTACGTGCCCCCGTTCGCCTGGGCCACGTCTTCCACCACCTTCACGTTCCGCTTCGCCGCGATCCCCACGATCTTGTCGATCTTCGCAGGCATGCCCCTCATGTGGACGGGGATGACCGCCCTGGTACGGGGGGTGATCTTGCGTTCGAAGTCCGCGGGATCCATGGTGAGAGAACCGTCGACTTCCGCAACGACGGGGATCGCGCGCGCGGCAACCACCGCGGCGCACGTGGCGAAGAACGTATACGAGGGCACGATCACCTCGTCGCCCGGGCCCACGCCGAGGGCGACGAGCCCCGAGATGAGGGCCGAAGTGCAGGAGTTGAGGGCGAGGACGTGCTTTGCGCCCAGGAGCTTTGCGTACTGGTCTTCCAGCGCCTTCACCTTGGACGGGTACTCTTTGGGCCCGTAGTAGCGGAACAGGTACTTGCGATCGAGGACCTCGAGGACCTCGCGCTTCTCTTCCTCTCCGATCTCGAGCCCGCCCGGAAACATCGGCGGAGTCTCTGTCGTCTTCGCCTTGGGTCCTCCGTTGATCGCGAGATCCTTTGCAGTAAATGCCATGACTCTCTTCTCCTTCCTTTGGAGTGTGTCGTTATCCCTTTACGGCGCCGTTCACAAGCCCGCCGATGAGATTGCGGCTCAAGTCCTCGCCGGGGAGATCGTCGAGGAGCTGCACGGGCTGATCCTCGAAGGAATCGCACGCATCGTGAGGCGCAGGGCCATGCACCCCATCGCCCAGAGGACTGATATCACGAAGAGCATCTTCGAGTCCGACTCGGGCGCACTCGGCGCAGCGACCCTCGTCATCGAGAGGCTCCTCGGAAACGAGATCCTCAACCTTTGATCGCGAGCCACGCGCGGATGTCGGCCACAGTTTCGCGTGCGGCCTCCTCCACGTATCGTTCACCGACCTCGGCCCTCGTATGATGGCGCGGGTCCTGTTCGCGGCGCACCGTGAAATCCGGCGTCGGTGCGCCGTCGAATGTGTCGCCGTCCACCACGGCGTGGTCGATGTTCCGAAGAGGTCCCGACTGCGGCAGCCGCGAGACGTCCACGCACCCCGGCCACGTGGCCGTGAGCATCGAGGACTCATCCGCAGTCGCGTGTCCGATGGACCCTGCCACCGGTGAGCGCGGGAACCCGGGGTAGACCCACATGAGGCGCCGCCCGCCGCCGGCGTTGTATTCCGCGCACAGCCGGTCAAGCACCCCGCGCTGGTTGTCCGAGCCGTGCCCGTTCACGATCACTACGGCCTTGTACTCCATGCGCTGGAACAACGCGTCGAGGGTGCCGCGCACGACGAGGCTGAACACCTCCTCGCAGATATACGCGCTTTTCACGGAGTTGGCGGGAAAATCCATCCCCTCGATGTACGCGGAGGAGGGAAACCCCAGCGCGGTGAGCGTCTCGGGGCGGCGCTCGCGCTCGGTACCCACGAACAGCGGCGGGAAATAGGGGCTTTTCAGCTCCCGCGCGATCCTCCGGGCAAAGGCGTGGGCGAGCAGGCCATCGCACCCCATCGCGAGGTGGGGGCCGTGCCACTCGATGGGTGCCAGAGGCAGGATCGCCAGGCCGGTGCGGGACCGCGCGTCCGCGACCTCGTCGGGAAACAGGAAGGCCATGTTCCAGTCGCCCTCGTCGATGGGCCTGCGGGTGTCATTCATGGGTGTGCGTCCTCCTCCGGGCGAGAGTACACGTCAGTGGGGGATCGCGCCAGTGGCGTCGCACGCCGCTGCGTACACCCTTCGATGATACCTGCTGGGGCGCGTGCCCAGGAGCCGCGCGCCGGAAAGGCCGGCGCATTCAGCGGCAGCCGGAAGCCGCGACCACGGGAGAGGGTGAGGAACCCAGGGATTCGAAGTCTCGATGTCATACTCGACGATGATGAGCCGGCCGCCCGGCTTCAACCATCGAGCGGCGTGGGCCAGGACCGCGCCGGCGTCGGGGTGGAAATGGAGCGAGTTCGCCATCAGGATCCCATCCAGCGGCGGAAACGGCACCTCGCCTGTGAAATCCGCACAGACCGCCTGGACGAGGGGAAAGAAGGCGCCGACCTCTCGCTCGAGCATCCGGAGCGCGCCGGCGTCGCGGTCCACGGCGAAGATCTGGGCCGAATCTCCGAGCACCGAGGCAAGGGCGCGAGTGAAGGCACCCGTCCCGGCGCCCAGATCGGCCCACGTGCCGCCTGCTCCGGCCGCGCCCGCGCGGATGAGAGCCACGTGGTCAACGTGCGTCATGGTGGAGTATACTCAGGGAAAAAGGAGGCGCGTCGATGCTCAGCGAAATACGCAATGCCCGCCAGGTCGAGGGGGAAGGATTCCGTCGCTGGTTCACCGACGAGTACTTCGACCTGATCGTCTGGTACGGCAATGACCGCCGCCTGATCGGCTTCCAGCTCTGCTACGACAAGCAGGAGCGCGAGCGCGCGCTCACCTGGACCCGCGAGCACGGCTTTCAGCACAACCGGATCGATTCCGGCGAGGTACCGGGACATTCCAAGATGACGCCGATCATCATCGCAGACGGCGCGTTCAACCGTGATCCAGTCGGGGAACGTTTCCGCCAGGCGAGCGCGAACATCGATCCCGTGATCGCGACGTTCGTCTCAGACACCATGAGGAATTATCCCGCCGCCGGGGTGCCGGTGGACCAGACCTGAGACGTCCGGGGAGAGCTTGCGCCGCGGGCGCGGATTCGCGCACTGCGGTACTCCGCGGATTCGCGCGCCGCGCCCCTAGTGGACGACGTTGATCGAATCCTGCACTTCGCGCCCCGCGGCATGAAGCTGCGCGATCCGTTCGGCCTTCGCCTTGTCGCTCTCCGAGCGCACGCTCCCCGTCAGAACGACGATCTCCTTGCCGCCCTTCCAGAAGCTCTTTTTTTCCACCATGACGATGATCCTGCTTGCGTCCTGGATGGTGGGATCGTCTCCGATGACCTTCTGGATCTCCGTTTGGATTCTCTCCGCTTCCTGCATGCTCGCACCTCCTTCGTCCACGAGCCCTTCACCTGGAAGCCACGACCTTGACCGACCCTATGATAGGCCATGGGAGGCAAAAAGTCAATTTTGCGCAACCGACGTGCAGTTCTCTACAGCGCGGGCGGCTCGTCGGAGATCAGCCTTTCGCTGCGGGTGAGCTCGAAGACGTCCTTCAGAAGCGCCGCGTCCTCGGGAGTCTGTCGGATGCCGCGCCGGGCGAACATCCGTTTCTGGATCAGGACAGCCTGGTCCAGGGGGCACTCGGTGATCTGGCCGAAGGAACGGGCGTAATTGCAGAAACTGGGCACGTTGGAGCCGATGAAACCGTAGAGCATACTGGACACGCCGACGATCTTTCCGGTGAAGATGCTCGTATTGATCGCACTTTTCGCGAAGTCCCCGATGATGCACCCCAGGAACTGCATCCCCGTGTCCACGCGGCGGCGGGGGTACTCCAGCCTGACCTCACCGTAGGTGTTTTTCAGGTCGCTGTTGCTCGTGCCGGCTCCCAGGTTCACCCACGACCCCACCCAGGAGTGCCCGAGGAAGCCGTGGTGCTGCTTGTTCGTGAAGCTTTCGATGATGCTCGCCTCGACCTCGCCCCCGATCTTGCAGGTCTCCCCGATGCAGACGTGCTCCTTCAGCGATGCCCGTTCGATGATCCGCGTCCGGGCACCCACGTGGACCGGCCCCACGACGTAAGCAAAATCCGCGACCTCGACGTCTTTTTCCAATACAACCGGGCCGTTCTGGGTGCGGAAGACCGCCGTGTCCGCCACGGCCACGTTCTCCGCCGCAAAGACCTTCGGCGCGATCTCCCGGTAGCCGCCCCCGCTGATGCGATGGGCGACGTTCTTCACGAAGAGCGGCTCGAGGTATTTGATCACTTCGTACTGGTGATCGAAAGTACGAAACAGCTCTTCCTCCATGAGCGGAAGCTTCATCTCCAGCAGCCAGGGGGTGACATTCTCGCTCGTGATCGGGTCGGGCGCTGCGCTGCCCGCCGGCACCAGGGCGGCAGACACTCTCTTGCCCGCCGTAGCAACAAAGGGCTCGCCTTTCTCCCAGAGCTGCCGGATGCGCGCGGCATACCGCACGTCGGGGATAACGGACGCATTGAGAAAGAAGAGCATGCCGCCGGCCTCCATCGGCAGCCGGGCAAAACGCTGGGCGGCGGTTTTCAGGAGGTGGTCGCGCACGATCCAGCGCACGGCGCCGCCGGAGGCGGATTCGGCGCCGCCGGAGGCGGATTTCACTCCCGCCGCGGCGGATGCGATCTCGTAGAGCGTATAGCAGGCGCACGTCACGGCGAAAGCGGGACGGGTGAGAGTGACAGGAGTCATGTCATCCAGGAGGTGATCCTCGAACAGAACGATTCTCGGGTTCATGGCCTATTCCACCGTAACGCTCTTGGCAAGGTTGCGGGGCTTGTCCACGTCGCATCCGCGCTCCACCGCCATGTAGTAGGCCAGCAGCTGCAGGGGGATCACGGCGAGGATCGGCACTAGCGGGTCCAGTGTGTTCGGGATGAAGATCGTGTCGTGGGCGAGATTCGCCAGCTCTTCGTCACCCTCTTGCGCCACGGCAATGACCTTGCCCGAGCGGGCAAGGATCTCGTGCGTGTTGGCCAGCATCTTGTCCCGGATCTCCGCCTGCGCCGCGAGGACCACGGTGGGGACACCGGGCTCGATGAGGGCGATCGGGCCGTGCTTCATCTCCGCCGCCTGGACTCCCTCGGCGTGGACGTAGGAGATCTCCTTGAGCTTCAGCGCCCCCTCCAGGGCGGTGGGGTACTCGTACAGGCGCCCCACGTAAAGGAAGTTGCGGCACTGCGCGTACTTCCGTGCGATCCGCGCGACCTTCTCCTTCTCCCCGAGGATCTTTTCGGCCTGCTCGGCCAGCCGTTCCAGCGCATCGAGAAAGAGCAGCCCGGCCCTCAGCGACATCCCGCGCATCCGTCCCATGTGCACGGCCAGGAGGCTGAGAACCACCAGCTGACTGGTGAAGGCCTTCGTGGAGGCGACGCCGATCTCTGGCCCCGCGTGGATGTAGATGCCCTTCCCGCATTCGCGGGCGATGGTCGACCCGACCACGTTGCAGATGCCGATCGTCTCCGCGCCGATGAGCTTCGCCTCCCTCACTCCGGCCAGCGTATCCGCGGTTTCGCCGGACTGGCTCACGGCGATGACCAGGGTGTCCGGCTCGAGCACCGGATGCCCGTAGCGGAACTCCGCGCCAAAGGTAACCTGCGTGGGAATCCGCGCGAGGTTTTCCAGGAGGTACTTCCCGACGAGGCCGGCGTTCCATGAGGTGCCGCATGCCACGATGTGGCACCGGCGCACCTTGCGAAGGAGATCCTCTCCCACTCCTCCGAGCTTCGCGGTGCCCTCCGATCGTACGATCCTCCCGCGCAGCGCATTGTGAATGGACTCGGGCTGCTCGGCGATCTCCTTGAGCATGAAGTGGGGGAACCCCCCGCGCTCGATGTCAGGGAGGCTGAAGGAGACTTGCTGGATCTGCTTGCTGACCGGGGCTCCCTCGAGCGTGCGGGTCTCGAACCCGTCGGAGTGAAGGATCGCCGCTTCCCCGTCGTCGAGATAAATCACGTCGCGCGTGTGGGCCACCAGGGGGGCCGGGTCGCTCGCCACAAGGGTGCTGGTCTTGCCCACTCCGAGGACGATCGGGCTCCCATGCCGGGCCACGTACACCGTGTCCGGCGTCCCCGCCCACAGAGCGGCGATCCCGTAGGCGCCCGTAAGGAGCTTCAGTGCAGCGAGGAATGCCGCGGGGAAGTCGGACTCCGTCTTCAGCAGCTCCTCGACCAGGTGGGGAATGACCTCGGTGTCCGTCTCGCTGGTGAAACGGTGTCCCTTGGACTGGAGCGAGGCGCGCAGTGCAGCATGGTTTTCGATGATGCCGTTGTGGATGACCGCGATGCGTCCCGCGCAGTCGACATGCGGATGCGCGTTGACCTCCGTCGGGGCTCCATGGGTTGCCCAGCGCGTGTGCGCGATGCCCGATCGCGCCGCCGGAGGCGGATTCTGGGGGGACCCGTCGCGTCCCACCGCGAGGGCGGAGGCATCAACTCCCCCGATCCGCCCCACCCGGCGCATGACGAACAGCCGGTTATCCGCCGCGAGACAGAGGCCCCAGGAATCGTAGCCCCGGTACTCCAGCCGCTTGATCCCCTCGATGAGAACCTCTGGCCGAGCCTCGGGTCCCGCGTAACCGAAAATGCCGCACATCCATCCTTTCTATCAGAGCCCCACCGAAGAAGCAAGACGGCGGCCGGATCGGTCAGAACTCGACCTCGAAGCCCCGAAACCGACCGCTCCAAGGCAGCCACTCCACCTGCACATCGCGCACGTGCGCTCCGGGGGGACCGCGGCGCAGCCACGCGAGCAGGCGCTCCAGATCCGGCAGCTCGCCCTCTGCTTCGACCTCAACGCTCCCGTCCGATCGATTTGCCACCGTCCCGAAGAGACCCAGGACACGGGCCTGGCGCACCGCGGAGAATCGAAATCCGACGCCCTGTACCCGTCCGGTCACGAGGGCATGGAATGCGGCGTTCCCCGGTCCCGCTGCGGGCACTCCGGCTCCCGCCTTTCAACCCGATTCTGAAAGAGTCCTGCGGATCAGCCCCTCCAGCTCCGAGTAGTCGTACGGCTTGTATACCACCGGATAGGGGATCGGGAACTCGGGCTGCAGGAAGCCGCTGGTAATGATGACTTTCTTATCGGGGCAGAACTCGCGGAGAAACCGTATCCAGTAGTCCCCGCCGAGGATGTCCATTCGGTAGTCGGTGACGATCAGCTGCACGGGGTGATCGAGGATCTGCTTGATGGCCCCGACTCCGTCGGAGGCCACGCTGACCTCGTGTCCCTTCTTCTTCAAGTAGTCTCGGAGCGTGAGGCGGATCGAATCCTCGTCCTCGACGATGAGGATCAGCGGCGCGCCGCTCACCCCGCCGTCTCCCTGCCGGCGCGGGACGCCGTGAGCTCCTCGATCGTCGACCACAGCTTGTCGAAATCCAGCGGCTTGCGGAGGAACGAGTCGGCGCCCTCCCCGATAATCCGCTCACCCACGCCCTCGTCGGCGATGCCCGTGATCGCGATGATGATCGGCGAGCCGAGAGTCGGGTCCTCCTTGATGCGGCGGCAGAGCTTGTGTCCGTCGATGCCCGGCAGGTTGATATCAAGCAGGATCACGCCCGGCCGCGATTCCGAGATCAGCTTTCCCGCTTCGAATCCGTCAAAGGCCTGCAGGATGGTGAGGCTCGGGGAGAGACGGCTGAGGTAACGCTTCAGCAGCATGTTGATGTTCTCATCATCGTCGACGATGAGGAGCCGGTCCCAGTCTGGCCCCGTCTCGGCACTCTCC
>JBEKXR010000018.1:0-16784 GCA_049511935.1 Spirochaetia bacterium
GGGAGGAGATCTCCTCCGGATAGTGAGTTACGATGAGGGCGGGAACCGGATACAGGGAGTGCAGGCGAAGGAACATTTCCCACATCAGGCTGCGCGCACGGGCGTGCAGGCCCGAGAACGGCTCGTCCATGAGAATCGCGTCGGGCAGCCGGGCAAAGCACCGGGCGAGCGCGACGCGCTTCTTCATTCCGCCGGAAAGCTCGTCCGGCCTCTTCTCCTCATCCCCCGAGAGCCCGGCTTCAGACAGGAGGTAGTACGCGAAGCCCAGGGCATTCTTCCGAGGGAACCCCTGGTAGACGAGCGGGAGGGCGGTGTTCTCTGCCACGGTGCGCCACGGGAGAAGCCTGTCGTCCTGGAATACATAGCCGATCCGGGCCGGGGCGATGACTTTCCCTTCTGAAGGCCTCAGGAGCGAGGCGGCGAGCTTCAGCATCGTGGTCTTGCCGATGCCCGACTCTCCCGTCACGACCGCAATTTCACCGGGCTTCACTGCGAGGTTCATCTTCGCCATCAGCGCCGACTGGTGACGGTAGGAAAAACTCACTCCTTCCAGCGCGATACGGCGGGAGCCCCCGCGCGCCGCTGTCACGCGCGAAGTGAAGAGCTGCTTCAGCTCCTCCACGTCCTCCATGCTGAAGGTCGCCGGCGTGCGCCCGCGTACCATGCGCCGAAGATACGGCCCTGCACGGCGGATGCGGGGAAGCAGGTGGTTGAATAGAAGGATGAGGAGAATGAGCACGGCCGCCCAGGAGAAGAGGCTCCTGATCCGCAGGGTCATGTAGGCGGCCTGGATCTGGAAGCCGATGCCGTCGTTGGCCCCGAAATACTCCGCGGTCACGGATGCCTTCACGGCGAGCACGAGGCCCGCGTTCGTGGCGGCACCCAGGAAGGGGGCGAGGTGGGGAAGGACCAGCTCGCGCGTGCGGGCGGCGAATCCGGGCGCGAATATCGCGAGCATTTCCCGCAGCTCGCGCGGCAGGGTCGTCATTCCTTCCCCGATGGTGACGGCGACCAGCGGGAAGGTGATCAGGGTGATGACGATGATCGTCGGAACGTGGCCGATTCCCATGAGGGCGACAAGGGGGATGGCCCAGAGAAGCGGTGGCATGCCCTGGAAGAAGAGCACGAGCGGCCTCAAAAGCGCCGCGATTTCACGGCGCGCCCCGAGCGCGATGCCTGCGGCGATCCCCGCGACGAGTCCCGCAACGAATCCGACGCAGACGCGCAGAAACGTGATGAGGATCTGGGTCCAGGTTCCGGCCCGGGCGAGGAGCAGCGCGGTGTCCGCGACGGTCGTCCACGGGGACGGCACAAAGAACGAACCGGCCGCCAGGCTGGCGACCGCCCAGCCGGCAAGGAGAATCACGACCCCCGCGGCGCCGAGGAGGCGGAGTCGCAGCGTGTGCATGGATCAGGGCACGAAGAAGAACCGCTCGTCCAGCGGCCGGGGGCCGGCAGGGAAATACCTGGAGACGATCTGGTAGTAGGCCAGCACGCGCGCCTTGTTCTCCGCCGGCGAG
This sequence comes from Spirochaetia bacterium, assembly GCA_049511935.1. GTDB lineage: Bacteria > Spirochaetota > Spirochaetia > SZUA-6 > Fen-1364 > Fen-1364. The sequence continues at coordinate 1,521 of JBEKXR010000018.1, forward strand.
GGAACGGCGAGTAGCGTTTTGCGTGCGGCTTCCTCCAGGATTCCGGGGTCGACCACGAGTGCCGCGGCGAACTGCGCGGCTGCCTGGGCGGGCGCGGCGGTGACCCGCCGGCTCGCCGCGTCCCATGCGGAGACCACCGAAGTGATGAGCGCCGCGTGATCCCGCGCATAGCCTTCCGTGGCGAAAAGGCTGACCTGCGGTGACTGCCCGTCGCCGCCCATGAACCGGGCCCATGCCTGGGAGTACTGTACGAGCCTCCGCAGGCCGTTCTTTCTCACCACCGTAGTGGCAAGCGGCTCGGGCAGTGCCGCGGCATCCAGCTGTCCGGCGAGCAGTCTCTGCACGCTCTGCACGAAAGGGCCGAAGCTGATGGTGACGTCCTTGTCCAGGTTGATCTTCTCGAAGGACAGGAGCGTGCGGCTCTGAAAGTCCAGGGGAGATCCGGGGAAGGGCAACGCAATGCGTTTCCCCTTCAGGTCGGCGAACCCTTTGATCGACGGGTCCCTGCCGACCAGCGAGGAAAGCCCCCACACCCCGGTGTCCAGCATGACGATCGGACTGCCGTCCAGGCGGTTCTCCCAGCCCTGGCTGGTTCCGCTGAGGAGCAGGTCGGTCTCGCCGCGCAGGAGAAGGGCCAGTGCCTGCGCGTGGTTGGCGAAAAAAGCGACCTTCAGATCGACGCCGGGGACGGAGCTCTCACGTTCCATCAGGAGGAAGGGCAGCGAGGCGGTGGTCTGGGACACGAGAACCCGGACGTGCGGCGGCTTTGCATCATCGGCAGGGACCCGGGTCGATGCCAGCAGGAACGTGATCGAAAGAAAGAGCGGGCATACGACACCCGCGGTACGCCTGGAGGAGCGGCGGTGGGAATCGTTCATGGTGATTCCAGAGTATTGGTTTTGCGCGCAGGGGACAAGACGGACCGCGTTTTCGGCGGTATAGTAGGGGCCGGAGGATCCCCCTTGAAGGCGGTCATCATCGGCACGAGCGGGCACATCGACCTGGCACTGGAGGTGCGCGACCGCCTGCCCCAGGTGAGCTTCGTCGGCGTGGCGCCGGGCTCCGCGGACGAGGATGCGCGCGAGTTCTTCGTCGATCAGATGGAGGCGTCGCTCATTCCCTTCTACGACGATTACCGCCGGATGCTGGATCGGGAGAAACCCGACCTCGCCGTGGTGGCGCCATTCTTCTTCCTGCAGTCGCGGATTGCCTGCGAATGCCTGGAGCGGGGCATCCACGTGTTCGTGGAGAAACCGATGGCCGTCTCCCTCGAGCAGCTGGAGCGGCTGCGCCGTGCGCACGCCCAGGGTAAGGCGGTCCTCTGCCCGATGCTCACCTCGCGATACGTCCCGAGCTTCTCCGCCGCCTGGCGCGCGCTGAAGGATGGCATGGTGGGAGAGCCCCTGCTCATCACCGCGCTGAAGTCGTACAAGCTGGGAAGCCGGCATCCCATGTACACGCACCGCGCCACCTATGGGGGAACCATCCCCTGGGTGGCGATTCACGGAATCGACTGGATCCACTGGTTCACCGGAGGTGCGATCTCTGAAGTCTCGGGATGTCACACGGCCCACGGCAACGGGGGGCACGGGGAGATGGAGAGCTCGGGGGTGTGCATGTTCCGCCTCTCCAATTCCGGGTGCGCCTCCCTCGCGTTCGATTACTTCAGGCCGGGCCCCGCGCCGACGCACGGCGAGGACAGGGTGCGCATCGCCGGAGAAAAGGGCGTGCTGGAGATTGCGGGGGGCGAGGCGACCCTGTTTCCCCGGGACGCGGCTCCGCGCAGGCTGGAGAAGGAAGAGCCTCTCTCCCTGTTCCAGGAGTTCATCCGGCACCTCGACGAGGGCATGTCTCTCCGCATCACTGCCGCCGACGCCTTCGCGATCAGCGAGCTGGCGCTGCGCTGCCGGGAGGCGGCGGACACGAAGACGGCGGTTGCCGCACGGAGCACGACATGACGACGCGGCGTCTGGGGAAAAATGGACCGCAGCTCACCCGCATCGGCCTGGGCACCTGGGCCATCGGCGGCGCGGGCTGGAAGTACGCCTGGGGGAGCCAGGATGACAGGGACTCCGTGGCTGTCATTCACGAAGCCCTCGACCTCGGCATCAACTGGATCGACACCGCCGCGGTGTACGGCCTGGGTCACTCGGAAGAGGTCGTCGGCCGCGCGGTAGCGGGCCGGCGGGGCAGGGTCCTTGTTGCCACGAAGTGCGGCCGCACCGGCGCTCCCGACGGGTCAATCGTCAGCGTGCTCGATGCGGCGAGCGTGCGCGCCGAGCTGGAGGCCAGCCTGAGACGGTTGAAGACCGACTGGATCGACCTGTACCAGGTGCATTGGCCCGATCCTGATCCACAGATCGAGGAGGCCTGGGAGGAGATCGCGAAGGCGGTGAAGGCGGGGAAGGTCCGCTACGCCGGGGTCTCGAACTTCGGCCCGGCGCAGATGCAGCGCATCCAGCGCATTCACCCCATCACGTCGCTCCAGCCTCCGTACAGCATGCTGCGCCGGGACGTCGAGAGGGAAATCCTCCCGTTTTGCGGGGAGAACGGGATCGGGGTGATCTGCTACAGCCCTCTTCAGATGGGCATCCTCTCCGGCACGTTCAGCCGGGAGCGCGCCGCGTCCCTTGCCGAGGATGACCTGCGCAGCCGCAGCCCGCATTTCACGGAGCCGGACCTGAGCCGGAACCTCGCACTGGTGGAGAAGCTCCGTCCGATTGCCGCACGCAACGGCCGGACCGCAGGAGAGCTCGCCCTGGCGTGGGTGCTCCGCCGCCCCGAGGTGACGGCGGCGATCGTGGGCGGCAGGAGGCCCGGCCAGGCGAAGGACCTCGCGGGAGCCGCGGACTGGAATCTTTCGACGGAAGACGCCGCAGAGATCGAGAATGCGCTCGCCGAAAGGGAGGCCACGGCCTAGGCTGCCGCGATTCTCATGGCACATGTCAGGACCAGGTCAGGATTCCGCCGCTCCCTGTGCCTCCTTGTGCCCATCTTTTTTCTCTCCTGCGAAAGCGCTCCTTCTCACCTGCTGCCACCGAGCTCGGGCCTGTGGACCGGGTCGCCATTCGTCGCGACTCGTTTCGGGCTTGTCCAAGGCCTCGAGGACGCGGACGACACGTGGGTGTGGAAGGCAATTCCTTTCGCGCGCGCGCCAACCGGTGCACTGCGCTGGCGCGCGCCGCAGGACCCGATCCCGTGGGCCGGGGTGCGCCGCGAGAGGTCGTTCAACGCCGGCTGCACGCAGTTCAGCGAAGTTTTCTCCTGGCAGATCAACGGCTCGGAAGACTGCCTTTATCTGAATGTCTGGAGGCCGCGGGACGAGGAGACCGGATTGCCCGTGTACGTCTGGATTCATGGAGGGGGCAACTCCACCGGCTCTTCGACGCATATCGCCGCGTACTATGGGAACAGGCTCGCGGCGCGCTCCCGGGTCGTCTTCGTTTCCGTGAACTACCGGCTGGGGCCTTTCGGCTGGTTCGCCCTGCCCGCGTTGCGGGAGGGGGCATCGGCGGAGGATGCCTCGGGCAACTTCGGGACGCTGGACATCATCCAGTCGCTGAAATGGATCCGAGAGAACATCGAGGCCTTCGGGGGAGATCCCCACCAGGTGACGATCACGGGAGAGTCCGCGGGCGGGTTCGATGTGCTCTCCCTCCTGATCTCGCCTCCCGCCCGCGGGCTCTTCCAGCGCGCGATGTCAGAGAGCGGCGCGGCCCTCACGCGAGGCATGGAAGAAGCTGATGCGAAAGCGCAGGATATCCTGGAACGGCTCCTCCTGGTGGATGACAAGGCCCGCACCCGGGAGGGGGCCGCGGCACTCGCAGCAGGAATGAGCCCGGAGCAGATCCGCTCGTTCCTAAGGAGGAAGAGTGACCGGCAGATCCTGTCCCTCTACCGGGTGTCCGGCTTCGGAATGGTCGAGAATCCCGCGATCCTCCGCGATGGTGCCGTGATCCCCCTTCAGGGATATGAGGTTCTGAAGACCGGCGAATACGCGAACAAGGTGCCGGTGATTCTCGGGAGCAATGCCGACGAGCTCACGATCTTTCTCCGATTCGGCTCGCACGTTCCCTGGCAGAGCGATCTCTATCGGGCGGCCTCACGGTACGGCAGCGCGCGCTGGAGGGTCTCGGGCGTCGACGAGGTGGCGCGAAGGCTCGTCGCGCACGCCGACCAGCCCCCCGTCTACGCGTATCAATTCCGCTGGGGCACGCTGGATCCGGCGGGGAAGAGTCCCCTGCCGAACATGTGGGGCAGCGAGCTTGGTGCCTTCCACTCTCTGGACATCCCGTTCTTTCTCGGCAATGACACCGTGATGGGTGTCTTCCAGGTGCTCCTGTTCACCTGGCAAAACGAGCCGGGGAGGAAGGCGCTCTCCGGTGCAATGATGAGATACCTCGCACGGTTCGCCCGCACGGGAGATCCCAACATGCCGGGCGGGGACCTTCCGGCCTGGGAACCCTGGTCGGCGGCTCCCCGCGGTCCGAAGTACATCGTCTTCGACGTGCGCGGCGATGCGCCTGCCATCGCCATGTCGAACGAGGAGCTCACCGATCAGGAGGTGATGGCCGCGGCGAGCGCGGAGCTGCGCGAGCCGCTTCGCACCCGGACGCTCCAGTACCTCGAAAAATCACCGCTGTCTTCCGGGGTCCGATGAAGGGATATGCACCTTTTACCGCGCGGGCCGTGCGCATCATCCGCGCGATCCCGAGGGGGAAGGTGGCGACCTACGGGCTTGTCGCGGCCGCTGCGGGGAGCCCGCTCGCGGCGCGGCAGGTGGTGAGGGTGCTGCACACCCTCTCGCGCAAGGAACGTCTCCCCTGGCATCGGGTGATCAACAGCCGTGGATCGATCTCCCTGCCGCGCGGGGCCGGCTTCGAGCGGCAGAGAGCCCTGCTCAGGTCGGAAGGGGTGCGGGTGTCCGGCAGGGGGAGCGTGGACATGAGACGGCATCTCTGGTTGCCGCGGATCGAGGATGAGCCGTGAGCCCCCTCACAGTTTGACGTACAGCCCTTTTCGGTCCATCAGCACGGCAGCAAGGATGCATACCCCGAGAACGAGAAAGCTTACCGCCCAGGCGAGCCCGGCATCGACGGCATCACCCAGGAGCGCCTGCACACCAACCCCGAGCACCGAGTGCAGCATGTAGAGCACCAGCGCGTTGCGGCCGAGTCTTCCGACAATGGGAAGCTTCACGTTCCAGATTTCCTGCAGCAGGACGAAGAGTGCGAGAAGGGCTGACGAGATCCCCGCCGTGAAGAGGATGTAGCTCAGCGACAGAAGGTGCTTGCTGAAGGGAAAAACGAGAAGCGCCACGAGTCCTGCCGCGCAGAGAACGCCGGCAGAGAGAGTCGTTGCGGAGAGCCTCCTGCCCGACGGCGCATCCTTCACCAGTTCGCCGAGCGCGGAGGCGGTGATCGCGAAGAAGGAAAGGCTGAACGTGCCCCATGGCCCCGCTATTCCCGTGTCATACCAGGCGTTCATCAGGCCGCCGAGCCCGAGGGGGCGAAGGATCTCGACGAGGGCAAGGAGCAGCGCCGCTGCCCCGAGGCGCGGCCAGGGCGGCAGGAGCAGGAAGAAAAATGAGAAAAGGCCCGTGGCGCCCAGCATCTGCAGGATCTCCCACCGCGCGGAATGGTCCACGAGCAGGATCCCGATCGAGCCAAATGCGAAGAGCACTACGTATCGGAGAAGGGCATGCAGGAAGGTCCGGCCGAATCCCCTGTCGCGCATGCGCGCCTTGAACGAGAACGCGGCGGAAAGCCCGAGGGAAAACAGGAAGACCGGGACGACGAAATCCGGAAGCGTGAGGCCCGGCCCGGGCGCGTGCTTGAACCACGCCGGGATGGCGCTGAAAGGTGCGGCGACATTGACAGGCACCATGACCAGGATTGCCAGGCCCCGCAGGTCATCCAGGGCTTCCCAACGATGTCGCGCGTCCTTCTTCGGTCCTATTGGTTTGGGTCCTCGATCGTCGTGACCGTGATGCCGCCGTTCTCCGGAAGCCGGGAGCTCACGTACGTGCCGTCGCTCTGACGGTACCAGAAGTCCGCACCCCAGAACGGGGAAAGGGCCCCGGCGGGAGAAAAGTGGATCTTGAAAGTCTCCACCGCCGAGCCGCGGATCGTGATGCGTTCCGTGCCCGCGCGCTTCACCTGCATCTTGTGCGCGGACAGATCATCGGGGTCCACGACCCAGAACTCCTCCTGACGGGAGCCTTCCGGCAGGAGATCCTCCAGCAGCGGTCCGAAGACCTGGTACCACGGAGCAGCATCCACCTTCACGTCCCGCTCGATTTTCCTGTTCTTCAGGGTTCCCGTCACGTGGATCACGTCCCCCGTCCTCTCGCCGTGCAGGGCGGTTCCCGCCTTCGCGTCCGTCATCTGCCACTCGTAGGTGCCCATGCCTTCATGCCAGCGGATCAGGTCCGTCGAGTCGCTGCCCGTCGAGATGACCGCCGCGTCCGCGCCTGTCCGGGACACGCGGTATTCCACGGTCGCGACCTGCTGGCCATGGGCTTCCGTGTAGAGCCGTGCAGTCTCTTCGGCTCTCAGCACCGTGGCCGAAGAGAGGACCATGAGACAGAATATGATGCGCGTGATCTTCCCTCCCGCCGTCTCAGAAATACACCTCCGCGAAAATGTGTTCCCGCGACACGCTCTGGTCCTTCAGGATCCCGTATGCCTCGTAGATCATGTCGCTGTTCCCGCAGAGGTAGCAATAGGTAGAGGGGTCGACCGGTTCTCTCTTCAGAAGGAGGCTCAGACGACCGGGGAAGGCTCCTTCTCCGGCCGCGCCACGGCTTACGCAGGGGACGTAGCGTTCCGGGGCAAACGCGTCGGTCTCCTGGAAATCCTCCCGGGTTCGAAGCCCGTGAAGGAGCCGATAGTCCAGCCCGGGGAGGCTTCGGGCAAAGCAATGAAACGGCGAGACACCCGTGCCCGTGGCGCAGAACAGGAACCGTGGGGCCTCCCGGGAGCCCTCCACGAGCGTGAAGGCGCCGTGCGGCCCTTCGACTTCCACGCGATCGCCCGGCCGGCAGCGGCGCAGGGCCGGTGTGACCAGGCCATCGGGGATCTCTTTCACAAGGATCTCGAGGAAGTCATCCTGTGGAGAGGAATAGATGCTGTATTCGCGCTGTTCGCGCCTGCCGACAGGACCGACGTTGATCCATTGCCCCGGAACGAATGAGAAGTCTTCCCGGGAGATACGAAGCACGAAAGTACCGGAGGAGAGATCCCGGCGGCCGATGACGCGGTGAGCGCGCGCCGCTCGATACGGCCGCCGCCGACCCACCGGTGGGCTGGGCAGCGGTGTCTCAATCACCCCGTCGCGCTCCCGGCGGCTGCCGCGCCCGCCGCTCCTCTCATCGCCTTGATGCGTTCGAAGTTCTGGCGGAAGCTGTCGTACTGCTCGCCGGCATGATAGGAGGAGCGGACGAGGGGACCGGCCTCGCAGTGCAGGAAACCCTTCTGCAGTGCCGCCTCCCGCAGCTCGGCGAACTCATCCGGAGTCCAGTATTTCTGCACGGGTATGTTGGTTCGCGCAGGTTGAAGGTACTGGCCGATGTTCACGATGTCCGCGTCCGCGGCGCGAAGGTCGTCGAGGGTCTCCAGCACTTCCTCCCGGGTTTCCCCGAGACCCAACATGATGCTGGACTTCACGACTGCCCTTTGGTCGAGCTCCCGCGCGATGCGGAGGAACTCCAGGGACCGATCGTAGCTGGAACGGGAGCGCACGCGGGGCGTCAGCCTCCTCACGGTCTCCACGTTGTGGCTCACGATGTCAGGAGCGCTCGCCACGACTTTTTCAATGGCCTCTCGTGAGCCCATGAAATCAGAGGTGAGCACTTCCACGGAGCAACCGGGTGCGCGCACCCTGATCGCCCTGACGGTCGCGGCCATGACCGAGGCGCCTCCGTCGGGAAGGTCATCCCTGTTGACCATTGTGACGTGGGCGTGCTTCAGTCCCATCTTCATCACGGAGGCGGCGACGCGCATCGGCTCCAGCAGGTCCGCCGCCAGGGGAAGTCCCGTGCCCACGGCGCAGAATCGACAGCGACGGGTGCAGACGTCTCCGAGGATCATGAAGCTCGCCGTGCCGTGAGTCCCCCAGCATTCGTGCAGGTTGGGGCAGCGCGCCTCCTCGCAGACGGTGTGAAGCCCCTCGGTGCGCACCAGCTTCTTGATGCCGATGTAGCTCTCGGAGGTGTTGAGCCGGATCTTGAACCACGGCGGCTTGCGCGTGATGCCGGGCGCGTCTGACACTCCCTGCCCCCTACCGCTTCTTTCCGTCCTGCTGGAACTGCTGGACACTGATGCCTGCTGCGACGCTCCGCGCAAGCCGGCGAAACGCCTCTGCCGGCGCGAAACCATCCATAATCGTGACCGGCGGCGTTCCCTCGTCTCCCATGCGCGAGACACGGGGGTCCAGCGGAATCCTGCCCAGGAACGGCACGCCCATCTCTGCCGCGGCGCGCTCGCCGCCGCCCGATCCGAAAACCTCGCCGCTCATGTTCTCCACGATCCCGAGCACGGGCACATTGAGCTTCTGGAATGCCGCCACACCCCGCCGGGCATCGCTCACGGAAAGTTGCTGGGGCGTGGTGACCACTACGCAGCCGGTAAGCGGCACGAGCTGCGCAACGCTGAGCTGCGCATCACCGGTGCCGGGAGGAAGGTCCACGACGAGATAGTCCAGCTCACCCCACGCCACGTCGGAGAGGAGCTGCCGCAGCGCCCCGTGGATCATCGGGCCGCGCCACACCAGTGCGTCCTCCGCACCAATGAGGAAGCCCATGCTCATCAGCCGCACCCCGTGCGCGAGCGCGGGCACAAGGGTCTCGCCCTTCGGAGGGGGAAGCTCGTTGACTCCCATGAGCGCGGGGATGTTCGGCCCGTAGATGTCCGCGTCCAGCAGGCCCACGGAGGCGCCGGACTGGGCCAGTGCCACGGCGAGGTTCACGGCCACGGTTGATTTCCCCACGCCTCCCTTGCCGCTTCCCACGGCCACGATCGTCTTGATGGGAAGCTTGATCTTCTGCTCGATCCTCTTGTCCGCGCGGACGCGCGCATCGAATGAGATTTCGATTTTGCCGACGCCCGGTACCAGCTTTCGCACCGCCTGCTCGCTTTCCTCCCGGATCTGGTCCTTGAGCGGGCAGGCGGGAGTGGTGAGCGTCACGGCGAAGCTGACGTCGGCTCCCCGGACCTGGATGTCGCGGACGAAGTCCAGCGTGATCAGGTCGCGGTGAAGCTCGGGTTCCTGGACCGTGCGAAGCGCGTCCCGGACCTGCTCCGCCGTCACGTGTGCCTGGGTCATCGTGTGTAGATAGTACTGAATTCGCCGCGAGCGTGGAAACCCGAGGTGCCTCTACCCCGCGTAGTGCTTCATGTACTGCACCCGCTCGTACACGCCGGGATTGACGCTCTCCGCCTGGCTCAGGTTGCCGCGGAAATCGGCAATCGCCTTGAAGCCGTGCCGGTCCATCCACCCCGAGAGCTCATTCAGCATGACCCCCGCGCGGGCGGCGCCGTTCTTGTAGAACGCCGACGCCGCCTGCACGGCCTTCGCGCCCGCGAGGAGCATCTTGATGAGGCCGGCGCCGTCGTGCACGCCGGTCGATGCGGCCAGGTCGCAGCTGACCCGGCGGGACATGAGCGCCACCCAGCGCAGCGGCCCGGAGATCTCTGCCGGGCTGCTGAAACTGCCGGACCCGGTGACCGCTATCTTTTCGATGTCGAAATCGATCGAGTAGAACCTGTTGAACAGGACCAGGGCGGCGATGCCGGTCTTCGAGAGCCTGCCGATCATCTGCGCGAGCGTGGAGAATGAAGAGCTGATCTTCAGGGCCACGGGGATCCGCACCTGCTTCAGCACGCGTTCCACGATCTGGAGGTAGTCCTTCTCCCGCACGTCGCTGGAGCGCGTGATGTCCGAAGGCAGGAAGAACATGTTCAGCTCCAGGCCGTCCGCGCCGGCGGCTTCGATGTCATTGGCGAACGAGGCCCATTCGTGGGAGTACGTGCAATTCACGCTCGCGATGACGGGGATGGAAACCGCGGACTTGGCCTCGCGGATGAAGTCCACGTACTGCGAGACGTGGGCGCCGCGCACCTCGTAGTCGTAGTAGTCGTACGACTCCAGGCTCATGCCCTTGCGTGCCGCCTCGGAGAGGGCATCGTCGTACTCCGCGGCGATCTCCTCTTCGAATATGGATTTCAGCACCACCGCGGCAACGCCGCCCTCCTGCAGCTCCAGGAGACCTGCCCGGGTGCCCGTGAGCCCCGAGCTTCCCGCCATGAGCGGATTCTTCAGGCGCAATCCCATGTAGGTGGTAGAGAGATCAGGCATCGTATTCCCCCGTGTTGAAGTGAATACCAACTTTGACCCGTCTGCGCAAGCGCGGAGCTTTCCTGCAGTGCTCCGGAAACCGACTCGGCCTCCCGATCGAGCGCGGCGCCGCAATGGGGGATGTAGTCAAGAATTGACTGCAAGTACCAATGGTGAGCCCTGCTCCCGGAAATATCTCGTGCGAGCCGATCATGGGGTTCAACCCCGCTTCTCCTCGAAGACCCCGAGCTCACGGTTCTTGCGCACCCTGTCCCAGCCGAAGACCCGGCCGTTCATCGCGATGTACACCCCGTGCGGGAGGAGCTGGACCGCGGTGAGCGCGCAGCCGAGGTTGAACACGGCATCCGAGTTGTTGAAGATGTAGGGCACCATCGCGCCGGTGAGAATGACGGTCTTCGCAAGCCCCGCCTCGCCGAGGACCGCGGCGGTCTCCACCATGGTGTCCGTGCCGTGGGTGATCACGATCCGCTCCTCGGAGGCGCGGCGGCAGGATTCCAGCACGCGCAGCCGGTTGGAGGTGTGCATGTCGAGGCTGTCGATGAGCTGGTTCAGCTCCACCTCGATAGGGACCGTGCAGCGCACGAACTTCAGGATTTCCGGGAGGTGCGAGTCCTTGAATGTGAGGCTGCCCCGGATCTCGTCGTAGTGCTTGTCGAACGTGCCGCCGGTGATGATGATGCGGATGGTCACGAATGTCCAGCGTGGGGTATCAGGAGCAATTGATCAAGCGCGGATTTCAGCCGCGCGCGGGCTGATTCGCAGTAGCGCCGTTCCAGCTCGATGCCGATCCCCCTGCGGCCGGTTTCCGCGGCGGCCAGGAGAGTCGTGCCGCTGCCCATGAAGGGGTCCAGCACGGTATCTCCGACGAAGCTGAACAGCTTGATGCACCGGCGCGGCAGCTCCACCGGGAACGGCGCGGGATGGCCGGCGCGTTTCCGGCTCTCCCCGTTGAAGGTCCACAGGCCATTGGTCCAGTCCATGAACTCCTGGCGCGTGATGCTCGAATGCCCGCTGCCCGAGCAGCGCTTCCACTTCGCGCGGTAGAGAACGACGATGAGCTCCACCGGGGCGATGACGTACGGTGCCGACGCGCTCATCCACGAGCCCCACGCGGTGCGCCGGGAGATGTTGCCCTCATTCCAGACGATCGTGGAGTGATAGCGAAAACCAGCGCTTTTCGCAATGCCTGTCAGGTCTGAGCCCACGCTCTGCTGGCCGTCCTTGTTCTTGTCCAGGGGGATGTTGAGGCACATCCGCCCGTCATCGCGCAGCCATTCGAAGCACCGGGTCAGCCAGCGGCGGCTGAAATCGAGGTAGCTCGCATAGCTCTGCGCGTCATCGTGCCTGCCGTAGTCAATGTCGACGTTGTATGGCGGGGAGGTGACGATGAGGTCCACGCTGCCGGGTTCCACCGACCGAGTGGTAAGAGTGTTCCCCTGGATGATCGTGAGGTTCTCCGTGGCGAAATACGGACGTGCCGGCATTCCTGCCTACCTGCCCTCTGGCACGGTGAACACGGGGCCGTCCATGCACACGAGACGTGCCTCGTGTTCGCAGGAGCCGCAGATGCCCACCCCGCAGCGCATGTAGGCCTCGTGGGAAAGCTCACCGGCCACATGCGCTTCGCGGCACTGCGCTTCGAGCGCCTCGAGCATTGCCTCGGGCCCGCACGCATACAACCGGTCGAACCGTCCCGAGCCGAGCAGCGGCGCCACAACCTCCGTCACCCGCCCGTGAGCTCCCACCGATCCGTCCTCGGTTGCGGCATGCACCGGCAGGCCGAGGCCCCCGAACCGGTCCATGTAGAGCAGGTCCGCGGAGGTCCGTGCTCCCAGGGCGGCTTCCACGCGGGCTCCTGCTTCACGCAGCTTTCGCGCAAGGAAGTACAGGGGGGCCGCGCCGTAGCCGCCGCCCGCGAGCAGCGCCTGGCCGGCCGCCACGGACCAGCCCGTGCCGAAGGGGCCGCGGACCCAGAGCGTGTCGCCTTTCGAAAGCGCGTGCACGGCGTCGCTGAATGGGCCGACGCGTGACACGGTGAACATCAGGGGATCGGGACCGGCAATGCTGAAGGGCTTCTCATCGACGCCGGGGAGCCAGAGCATGCAGAACTGGCCGGGCCGCGCATCCAGCGCCTGGTCCAGGACGACGGTGATGGTCTTCGGGTTTTCCTGAATTCTGTCGATGATATGGAGCGCAATGGGAATGTCATGCACGGGTTTTCTCCCATCCGGGCACCGGCGGCGGATTCGTGACGACCACGGCGGCTCCCGCGCCGCGGTGCGTGCGGCCCCGGATGTCCTCCAGGCAGCGATATCCGTGTTCCGCCAGCCACACCTTCAGCTCTTCGAGGATGGATGAGAAGGCGTTCTCGCCGCGGAAGACGATGGCAGAGCCGATGCCGACGCATGCGGCTCCCGCTGAGAGCATCTCCACGGCATCGGTACCGGTGATCACACCGCCGGTCCCGATGATGGGAAGCTCGACGGCGCCGGAGATTTCGTGCACGCAGCGCAGGGCGATCGGCTTGAGCGCCGCTCCCGAGATTCCCCCGGTTCCGTTCGCCAGGACGGGCGCGCCGGACTCCGCATCCACCAGCATCCCGGGCATGGTGTTGATGGCCGTGATCCCGTCGGCGCCTGCCGCCGCGACCGCACGCGCGATCGCCGCGATGTCCGCCACGTTCGGCGAGAGCTTCACGATGCAGGGGATCGGCGTGGATGACTTCACCTGCCGCGTGACCGCCGCGGCGGCCTCCGCGGAGGAGGCGAACATCTCCCCGTGACTGGATTCCACATTGGGACAGGAAATATTGACCTCGATCAGCGCGGGATCCGCCTCGCTCACGATTGCCGCGGCCCGTCCGAAATCCTCCACGGTGTCCGCCGCAATGCTCGCAATCAGAGGCACTCCGAGCGCCGCCAGCCTCCGTGCGGCATCGCGGAGCAGCTCGACTTCTTCCGCCGCTCCCGGATTGGGCAGGCCCATTGCATTGATCAGACCGTGGCCCCAGTCAATGGCCGTGGGATTGCGGTGACCCCGCCGTGGCGCAAGCGTGCAGGTTTTCGCGGCGACCGCGCCCGCTCCGGTCCGGGCGGCGCGCTCCAGGAGCGTCGGTGAGGTCCCCCAGACGCCCGAAGCCAGGACCAGGGGCGTGGGGAGCCGCACCCCTGCGATCCGGCAGGACAGGTCAATCGGTCCCGAGTGCCGCATGAACGTCCGCGCGCACGGCTGCATCGATCCTGCCGTGCCTCACCAGGCAGTCGAGGATCTGGCTGAGGGTGAGGGCCGCGTGCAGGGCAATCCCTTTCCAGGCCAGCTCCGCCGCCCCTCCCTGCTCCCTGTCCACGAGCACCACCACGTCCTCCACTTTCAGCCCCGCATCCTGGAGGGGAGTGAGGGCTTCTATCTTGCTGCCGCCGGTCGTGATGAGGTCATCCAGGACGACCACGGTCTCGCCCGGCACGAAGGCGCCCTCGATCAGCTTCTTTGTACCGTGCTCCTTCACCTCCCGCCGGGGGTAGAGGAGCGGCTTACCGGTAAACAGCGCGACTGCCTGGCCGATGGGAAGCCCGCCGTAGGGAATCGCGGCGATCCTGTCGTACTGGAGGCCGCTCATCACGCCTGCCAGCGCGCGCGCAACCGCGGCCATGAGGCCGGGGTCGCTGACGAGGAGCCTCAGATCGATGTAGACGGGAGATTTCTTTCCTGATTTCAAGGTGAAGTCTCCGAAGCGCACGGCGCCCAGAGCATGCAGGCCGAGTGCGATCTCGTCCACCAGAGGCAGAGATCGCGCGGCGCGAAGCCCGGCCCGAGCCCCAGCTCTCCGGGCCGCGTTGATCTTGTCACGGTACTCGCGGGCTGCCGCACCGGGATCTTCCGCCCGACAGATCGCCCGGGAAACGTTCACCAGCACCCCGCCTCGCTCAGCGTCCATGCCGGCAGCGAGGCTTGCCTCGAGGTCTCCTCCCTGCGTGCCGACTCCGGGGAGAAGTATCCACATGTCCGGGGACAGGTCACGTACCCGGCCGAGAGTTTCGGGGTAGGTGGCACCGACCACCAGGCCGATATTGCCGCGCGAGTTCCACCCGCGAGCCATCTCGGCGACAAGCTCGAACAGCGGCCTGCCTCCGACGATCTGCTCCTGCAGGTCCCGGGCGCCGGGGTTCGAGGTGTGACACAAGACGAACAGTCCCTTGTCCGCGCGGCAGGCAAAGCTCTCCACGCTGTCCCCGCCGAGGAGCGGGTTCACCGTGACCGCGTCCGCCCCCAGCACGTCGAAGCAGGCCCTCGCGTAGGCCTCGGCGCTGGAGGAGATGTCGCCGCGCTTGGCATCCAGGACCACGAGACGGCCCGCTTCATGAGCGTACGAGATGAGCTGAGAGAGCGCCCCCCATCCCTCCAGCCCGCGGGCCTCGAAGAAGGCGCTGTTCGGCTTGTACGCACAGACGAAAGGAGCCGTGGCATCGATGACCGCCCTCATCCGGGGAAGCACATCCGCGGTCGGGATGTCCAGCGAAGGATCGAGGCCCACGCACAGGAGGGAATCGGCGCGCCGGGATTCGATCGTCAAGGAAGAGAAGAAGGAGGCGCTCGCCATTTCGATCAACAGGGTACGGGAAGCCGGGCCGTCCTTCAAGACTCCTTGACGCGGGCCGTCACGCGCCATATATTTAGATTATCTAATCATTAGAAAGGCGAATAAAGTGACGAGAAAAGAGGACGAGTGCGCACGCGAGGTGCTCGACGTCGTGCCGTCCGTCATGAGGTTCATCCGCACGGAGATGAGGAGTCACCGGGCCCTCGATCTCACCGTGCCCCAGTTCCGATCCCTCGTGATCATCGAGCGGGCGGCCGGCACGTCTCTCACCGGAGTCGCCGAGCACCTGGGCCTGACTCCTCCTTCGGCCT
>JBEKXR010000019.1:0-16603 GCA_049511935.1 Spirochaetia bacterium
AATTTCACCCTACAGGTCCAGGTTGGCTCGTACCTGGGCGCGAACAACGGTGAATACACCATCTCGGTGAATCCGACGACGACGGCGATTACCAACAACCAGTTCTTCGGCATTCTGGGGGCGACGGTCAACTTCTAGGACCGCACCTCCAGGGTGTCGCCACGGGGGGAGGCCTCGTGTATACTCCTTGAAACTATCCAAGGAGGATTCCCCGTGACAGATGATCAGGCGGGCCCGCTCGATCCCGGGCTGCGCGTCTCACTCCTCCGCATGATGCTCCGCATCCGTGAGTTCGAGGACCGTGTGGCCGAGTCCTACCTCCGCGGCCTGACGGCCGGTTCCATGTTCCATCTCTCCGTCGGGGAGGAGGGCGTCGGGGCCGGGGCCGGCTGCGCCCTGCGGGACGGGGACGTGTTCACCACTCACCACCGGGGCCACGGGATTTTCCTGGCGCGCGGAGCGGATCCCGGCCGAATGTTCGCGGAGGTCTTCGGGCGGCGCGAAGGCTACTGCGCCGGCAAGGGCGGGTCGATGCACATTGCTGACGCCCGGCTCGGCCACATGGGCGCGAACGCCATCGTCGGGGCGAATATCCCCATTTCTCTCGGGGGCGGGTTCTCCATGAAGTACCTGAGGACCGGCGGGGCAAGCGTTGCCTTCTTCGGCGACGGTGCGCTCAACCAGGGCGTGCTGTACGAATCGATGAACATGGCCGCCCTCTGGAAGCTGCCGGTAGTCTTCCTCGTCGTGAACAACCAGTACGGGATGGGAACCCGCATTGACCATGCCTCCGCGTGCCTCCGCTTCGTCGAGCGCGCCGAGACCTTCGGCGTGCGCGGCGCCGAGGTGGACGGAATGGACGTTGAAAGCGTCTTCCGCACATCGGGCGAGCTTTTCGCTCACAGCCGCGCGGGACACGGCCCTGCATTCCTCATCGCCAGCTGCTACCGCTACTACGGCCATGGAAGAAAGGACCCCAGCCCGTACCGAGCAAAAGAAGAAGAAGAGGCGTGGAGGAAGAAGGACCCCGTCCAACTTCAGAAGTCGCGGCTGATCCGCGATGGGCTTCTCGACGAGCAGGCAGCCCAGGCCATGGTTCGCGAGGTCGCCGAAGAAATGGAGGCCGCGGTGAAGTGGGCCTCCGGCGCGAGCATGCCGGAGCCGGCCGACCTGTGGACCGGTGTCTACGCGGACTGAGAGGGGGAGCGATGGCACAGATGATGTACCGCGACGCGCTCCGCGACGCGCTGCACGAGGAGATGGCAAGAGACCCCCGGGTCTTCGTGATCGGGGAGGAAGTGGGGCGCTACGGCGGAGCATACGCGGTGACCAGGGGCCTGTTCGAGGAGTTCGGCGCGGAGCGCCTCGTGGACGCTCCCATCAGCGAGGCCTCCACTGTGGGCCTGGGCGTTGGGGCGGCGATCACGGGCCTTCGCCCGGTGGTAGAGCTGATGTACGTGGACTTCGTGGGGCTGGCGATGGACCAGATCGCCAACCAGATGGCGAAGGTCAGATATATGACCGGCGGCCAGGTCACCGTTCCCATGGTGCTGCGCACCCAGGGCGGGACGGGCCGCTCGGCCGGCGCCCAGCATTCGCAGAGTCTGGAGACGTGGCTCGCGCACGTTCCCGGCCTGCGGGTGGTGATGCCCGCCACCCCGGCCGATGCGAAGGGCCTCCTGAAGACCGCCGTGCGCAGTGACGACCCGGTGGTGTTCGTCGAGCACAAGGCGCTGTACGCGATGAAGGGCGATGTCCCCGACGGAGAGCACCTCGTGCCGTTCGGCGCCGCCCATACCGTGAGACCCGGCAGGGACCTGACGATCGTCACCTACTCGCGGATGGTCCACGTCGCGATAGAGGCCGCGCAGAAGCTTGCCGGTGAGGGGATCGAGGCGGAAGTCATCGACCTGAGGACACTCAACCCGCTGGACATGGACACCGTGCTTGAATCGGTCAGGAGGACCCGCCGCGCCCTTGTCCTGAACGAGGCTCACCGCACCGCGGGCTTCTGCTCGGAGCTTGCCGCGCGGATCACGGAAGAGTTGTTCGATGCCCTTGAAGCGCCGGTTGCGCGCGTGGCGGCAAAGGACGTGCCGGTCCCCGCGACCCTGCTGGAAAAGCTCTCGGTTCCCGGGCCCGAAGAGGTCTGTGCCGAGGCGCGCACTCTCGTGCAGAGGAGGAGGCGATGAAGTATACCGTGAACATCCCCCAGCTCACCGAGACAATGGAAGAGGCAACCATCACGAAATGGTACAAGGCCGTCGGGGAGCGGATCGAGAAGAGAGAGATCCTCTACCAGGTGGAGACGGACAAGTCCACAATGGACGTCGAATCGGTGGATGCGGGGTTTCTCTGCTCGATCCTCGCCGGCGAAGGCCAGACGGTGAAGGTGGGGCAGCAGATCGCTCTCCTCGCCGATACGATGGGGGAGTGCTGAGGCGCCGTTCGCTCAGTGACGCCGGAGGCGGCGCATCTATTCCAGTGACGCCGCAGGCGGTCCTATCCCAGAGACGCCACCAGCCTGTGGGATGCGTCCTTCAGGCACTCGTAGGTGTCTTCGTACTGCCCGACGAGCTCTCTGTATCGCTCATGCGCCCCGAGTTCGGGCTCGACCCACCTGAGCACCCTCACCATCGCGTCGGCGGCCGTCGTGAGGTCGCGGTGGAGGCCCGCGGCGACTGCGGCCGCGATTGCGCTTCCCAGTGTGACGGCCTGCTGCTCTTCCGGGATGCCGATGCGCGTGCCGCTCACGTCGGAGTGAATCTGCATCCAGAGATCGCTCTGGGTTGCTCCGCCGCAGGCGATGAGGCTGTCGAGGCGCACGCCTTCTTTCGCCATGCGGCGCAGGATCACTTCCGTGCCATAGGCGACCCCCTCCAGGATGGCGCGGTAGACATGGGCGGGCGTGTGGCTGAGTGTGAGGCCCCGGATCACCCCCCGGCTCAGGGGATCGGTCCAGGGGGTGCGGTTGCCCTGCCAATGCTCCAGCACGATCAGACCCTCGGAACCGGGGGGAATCGCCGCTGCCTGGCCGTTCAGCACGTCGTAGACGGAGCATTTCCTCGCTGCCGCCTGCGCCGCGATATCCGCCCCGACGAAGCCCGAGGTGAACCAATGCACAACCGATCCGGTGGAAACCTGGCCGCCCTCGATCACCTGGAGGCCGGGAAGGAGCGCGTCAGGATAGCTTCCGAAGAGGCCTCGCGCATGGATCTCTTTTTCCGTGATCCCGATCACCAGGTGGGACGATCCGGTGATCAAGGCGGCGGTGCCGGGCCTCAGCGCGTTGATGCCGATGACGCCAATGAACGCGTCCGCCCCGCCGCCGGCCACGGGAGTGCCTTCCGCAAGTCCAGTCTTCTCCGCCATCTCCCGCGTCAATCCGCCGACCGTCTCCCCGATCTTCACGATTCGTGAGGGCACCTTGTTCAATAATTCCTCGAGTCCCATGGCGCGGTACAGGGAGACGGGGAACCCTCCCTCGTTGATGTTGTAGAACCACCGAATGGTGGTCGTGTCGATGTTTGCCGTCGTCTCTCCGGTGAGCTTCAGTGCAAGCCAGTCGGTCTGCTCGAAGACGGTCCGTGCCTTTGCGTACACCTCCGGCTCATTCCGCTTCACCCAGGCGGTTTTGCAGGGGAACCACTCCGCGGAGACGTTCCCCCCGCCCACGTAGCGAAGAGCGGGATCTCCGGTTGCCGCGGCATCCGCCGCCTCCTTGACCGCCCGGATGTCCATCCACATGAGGGCGTCGCGAAGCGGCTCCCCCGTGCCGTCCAGGAACACCACCGTGCAGCTGGTCCCGTCCACGCCGATACCCGCGATGTCGGACCCGGTCACTCGCGATTCCTGCAGTGCCCTGCGGATGCAGTCCACCAGGGCGATGTCCCAGTCACGGGGACTCTGCTCGGCCCAGCCGGGGTGACGATGGACGGTCCTGTTGGGGCTCACGCCGAAGCCGAGGCATTTCCCCGACCTGTCGAACACACCGGCACGGAAGCTCTCCGTGCCCGCATCTATGCCCAGGACGTGGCGCGCCATGGCGGCAGCCTCAGACCGACTGCCCGGTGAGGGCTTCCTTCTGCGCGGCAGATCTGCGCACGGTCCGACGCTGGGCATACAGGCGGCGGTAGTAATGGAAGACCATCACCAGGAGAAGGAGAAGTCCCCAGATGAACTTCTTCATGAACGGGGAGAAGCTCAGGATGTTCAGCCCGCTCTGCAGGGCCTGCATGATGAAGATTGCCAGGGTGAGACCGAGCACCGTGCCGAACCCGCCGACCGGGTCCGTGCCGCCGAGGATGGCGATGAGGATGGACAGGAGGAGGTAGTCAGCGCCGTAGCCGGGCCGGATGGAGTTCACACCCGAGATGATGACGAGCGAGGCGACTCCCGAGAGAAGGCCCGTGAGGACGTACGTCTTGATGAGGATCATCTCATTGTTGATTCCCGAGAACCGGGCGACCTGGGGGCTGGAGCCGTACATGAGCATGGAAAAGCCCTGCGGTGTTCGTGTGAGCATGAGCCCCACGAGCAGGGCGACGACGACGAAAATGACGAACTGTGTGGGCATCCCCAGCACGGAGCCGTTGCCGATGAAGAGGAACGCAGGCGGAAACCCGCCGATGCCGTGTCCCTTGGTGATGATGATCGAAATGCCGAGGAACAGCCCTTGCGTGCCCAGCGTGGCGATGATGGCAGGCACTCGCGCGTAGGCGATGATCACTCCGTTCAGCAGCCCGCAGAGCAGCGAAACCGCCAGGGCGATGAGGATGCCCACGACGATCACCGTCCCCACCGGCATGCCGAGGGTCGCGTACTGCGAGAGGAAGGAGGCGGAGATCACGCCGGAGAGGCTCGCAATGGACACGACGGACAGGTCGATGCCGCCGGTGATCATCGCCAGCATGTTCGCCAGGGCGAGCAGCCCGTACTCGGGGAACTGCAGACCCATGGAGGTGAAGTTGCGCAGAGTCATGAACTGGGTGGGAAGGAAGACGGACATGATCCCCGTCACGACGATGAAGATGCAGAAAAGGGTCAGGTTGTTCGACAGTTTCGTATTCACGCGCGCCTCCGCTCGACCCGAGGGCTTGTCTCACTCCCTCGTCAGCGCGAGAGAGCGGCGGTTCTGGATCCGCTTCTGGATATGGGTGATGCTCACTCCGAGGACGATCATCAGCCCGACGAAGAACTGCTGCCAGTAGGAGGACAAGCCGAGGAGCACCAGGTTCTTTTCCAGTATCGAAATCATGACCACGCCGAGGAGCGTCCCCGTGAGGGTCCCCGACCCCCCGAGGATGCTCGCCCCGCCGAGGATGACCGCGGCGATGACGTGCAGGAGCTCCGAGTCAATAATGTAGGTCGCATTGCTGTAGCGGATCAGGGACACGTGGATGATCCCCATGATCGAGGCGAGGAGACCGACATAGCAGTAGATGAAGAACTGGGTGCGCCGGATGTTGAACCCCGAGCGCTTCACCGCCTCCATGTTGCCGCCCATGGCGTAGATGACCCGGCCCAGCACAGTGTATTTCAGGATCACCCAGGTGACTAGGATCACGCCGACGAGCACGAGGAAGAACACCGACAGGCCGTACGTGCTCCCATCGGCACGGTGGAGCGAGAGGATGTCGGCAAGACCGAATCCCTTGAAGCAGTTGGGGAGCTGGCCCGCATTGATCGCCTTGGTCCCGACGAACTCCAGCATCGCCCCGTGGAAGATGTTCATCGTGCCCAGGGTGACGATGAAGGTGGGGACCTTGAAGAAGGAGATGAAGAAGGCGTTCACCGCGCCGAAGGCGATCCCGATGGCGCTGGAGATCGCGAAGGCGAGCCAGAGGTTGTCGACGCCCAGGGCAATGATCGCGTTCACCGTGATGTACTGCGCCACGATGGCCACCGCGGGGAAGGAAATGTCGATTCCGCCCGACAGCAGCACGACGAAGAAGCCCACCGCGAGGATGGCCATGCCGGCGCTCGAGCGGATGAGGTCGAACATGTTCTCCACGGTCAGGAACGCGGGGTTCACGATCGTGATGGCCAGGGAGAAAACGACGATCACCAGGAGCAGGTAGAACTCGTTGCGCCGCAGCAGACCCGCGGTCACCGCAGGTGACATTCGCGTTCTCATGAGCGCGCCACCCCATGCTCGAGTTTTCCGCTGACCAAGGAGAGCATCTCAGCCTCCCCGACGGCGGCGGCGTCAGGGACCTCCTTTTCCAGCCGGCCTTCCCGCATCACCAGCACGCGGTTGCAGCTGTGCAGGATCTCGGGGATCTCGTCGGAGATCACCACGATGGCGATTCCCTGTTCGGCGAGGGCCCGGATGATCTCGTGGATGTTGCTCTTGGACGCGACGTCGATCCCGATTGTCGGGCCGTCCAGGATGAAGACCTTCGGCTTCGTGGCCAGCCACTTCGCGAGGACCACCCTCTGCTGGTTGCCCCCGGAAAGGCTCCAGGCGCGCACCCGTACCGAGGGGGCCTTGATCTTCAGATCATCGAGCCACCCCTCCTCGGTTTTTCTCATGCGGCCGGGATCGAGCAGCCGCAGGAACCCGAGAAGCTTCTTCAGCACCGTGATCACGATATTGTCCCCGATGGACTGGCTGATGAACAGCCCTTGCGTGAGCCGGTCCTCGGGCAGATACCCGATGCCGAGTCTCACCGCGTCCTCGGAGGAGCGGATGCGGACGGGTTTCCCGCCCAGGAGGATCTCCCCGGAGTCCGGCGGATTGAGGCCGAACAGGGCCAGCGCCAGCTCGGTACGGCCCGAACCGATGAGGCCCGTGAGCCCGAGGATCTCGCCCGCCCACAGGGAGAAGCTCACGTTGTGGAAGTGGCCGCGCCGGCTCAGGTTCCGTACCTCGAGGAGCGGAGCCTGCTGCTGCTTCTCCCGGGGGAAACGGTACGGAGTGTACTGGATGTTCCGCCCCGTCATGAGGAAGGTGAGCTTCTGGTCGTCCAGCTCGCTCGCGGGGAAATCACCGACCGCCTTCCCATCGCGGAGGATCGTCACGACCTCCGCGATCTCGAAGACCTCGCTCAACTTGTGGCTGATGAAGAGGGTGGAGATCCCCTTCTGTTTCAGCCGGGCAATCACGGAGAAGAGGTGGTCCACGTCCTGCCGGGTGATTGCCGATGTCGGCTCGTCCATGATGATGAGCTTCGCGCCCTGGGTGAGGCTGCGTGTGATTGCGACGACCTGGCGCTTCGCCACCGACAGGTTCTGCACGAGTGAGTCCAGGTCGATATCTTCCTCGATCTCCGCAAGGCCCCTAGCCGCAATGGCCCGCACCTCCGCCCAGTTCACGAAGCTCGCCCGGCGCTCGACGAACTGGTTGAGAGAGATGTTCTCCGCCACCGTCACGTTGGGATACAGGGAGAGGTCCTGGTAGATGATCTGGATCCCCTCGCGGATGGCATCGATGGCCTGCAGGTGCTCGTGCACCCGGCCGTTGATGACGATCTGCCCGGAATCGGGAGTCACCACGCCGCCGATGCACTTGATGAGCGTGGACTTGCCCGAGCCGTTCTCACCGACGAGGCAATGCACTTCTCCGGCGCCGATGGAAAGGCTCACCTCGTTGAGTGCCTGCACGCCTTCGTACGCCTTGGAGACTCGGCGCACCTCGAGGAACACGTCTGCCATGCTTCCCCCAGGAAAAAAAACGGGTTGACCGGATACTCGCACGAGAATGCGGCACCGATCAACCCGCGATTCTACGGAAGAGACGAACTACAGCTTGTACTTCCCGTCGGGATTGACCCAGTCCTTCAGGTTGTCCTTGTTCACGTCCACCCATGCGGCGCCGTAGATGACCGGCACGCCGGAGGCGTTGTTCTTGAGCGTGACCTTCTCGTACCCGGGCTTGCCCATGTTCATGCCTTCGGTGACCTTGTTTCCCTTCAGCAGCTCATAGGCGGCGCGCGCCGTGACGTAGCCGGCGTCCGCAGGGACCCAGAAATGAATGGAAATGACCGCGCCGCTCTTGATGTAGTCGCCGGCGACGGACGGGAGGCAGGTGCCGAACGCGGCGACCTTGCCGATGAGGCCCTTCTCCGTGATGGCCTGACCCGCACCGGGGACCGTTGTCATGGCGCTTCCCATGATGGCCTTCAAGTCGGGGTAGGTCTTCAGCAGCTCGAGGCTCTTGTCGTGCGAGATCTGCTGGTTC
Organism: Spirochaetia bacterium; assembly: GCA_049511935.1. Classification (GTDB taxonomy): domain Bacteria; phylum Spirochaetota; class Spirochaetia; order SZUA-6; family Fen-1364; genus Fen-1364. Next base: position 8,183 of record JBEKXR010000019.1, read on the forward strand.
TCCTGCTCTTCAAGACGGTCAGTTGCCGTTTTCAGGCCGGGGTACATGGCCTGGGCCTGCGCGATCTCTCCGTCGACCCACTGGTTGTGCGTCGTAGAGGTGAGGTGCCCGACGAAGGGCTGCCACATACCGCTGTTGCCCATCCACTTCGCCATGACGTCCATCATGTGCTTGCCATAGGCGGTGTTGTCGAACGCCTCGACATCGTAGCTGACCTGCTGCTGGACGGAAGCCTCGTGGGTAAGGGTGACGATGCCCGCGTCGTTGGCCCTCTTGAAAACCGACACAAGCGATGCCGGATCGTTGGGAACTGCGAGGATCGCGTTCACGCCCTTGGCGGTCAGGTCCTCGATGATCTTCGCCTGGACCGCGGGGTCCGCCGTGGCGCCGCCGGTCTGCGAGGCGGTGATGTCGGGATGGTCCTTGCCGAAAGCCGTGATGCCGGTCCGCATGTTGTCGAACCACGCGACGCCTTCGAGCTTCACCACCATGACGATGCTCTTCTGCTTGCCGCCGGCTGCGCCGCCCTTTTCGCCGCCGCCCGAAGCGAACGACAGGGTGGAAATGAAGAGAAGCGATGCGAGAATGACAAGGAATCTCTTCATACAAAAGCCTCCTTCTTCTGAGTTTTCGAGGGAAACGCGCCGCCCAACCGGGCGTATCGTCGCCCTTCGTCAGGACCGAATTATCAGCCCGTTTCGACTAATTGTCAAGCTTAATATTAGCTAAAGTATTCTTCTCATTCATGCTAAAAAAGGGGGATAGTTTGCCGGAAACAGAGCGGTACAGTAAGAGACTAAAGTGTGATATACTTGTAATGTTTTATATCATAATTATATATGTAAATATCTGTCTCGTCGAAACGACTAAAATATAGTTTGTCTTTAATTAAAGATGTGTGGTATAAACGATACATGAACATCGAAAGTATCGCGAAGAAAGCCGGCGTGTCGGCCGCGACCGTTTCTCTTGCGCTGAACAATCGCCAGGGGGTAAGCGAGAGGACTCGCGAGCGAATCCTTGGAATCGTGAGGGAAGTGGGCTACAAAAAACGCCCCTCCCGCGCCCTGATGCGCGGCACCGTGCAGTTCCTCAAGCTGATCAGGCACGGGCACACTCTGAACGAAAATCACAACGTGTTCATTTCCGATTACATCGACGGGATCACGCACAAAGCCAAGGACTTGCAGCTGCGCGTCGAGTTCTCTTCCGCCACGGGCAGCACGACGATCAACGACATCGCCTACCAGATGGACCAGCAGGACGTGGCCGGTTTTCTCGTCCTGGGAACGGAACTTTCGGCGGACGAGGTCCACAGCATCGCCTCCACGCAGAGACCGGTGGTCTTCCTCGACACCATCTACGATTTCCTGCCGTACGACTTCGTGGACATGAACAACCTCGATTCGGTCTATCTTGCCGTGTCGCGGCTCGTGCAGACCGGGCACCGGACAATCGGAATGGTGACCTCCCCCGTAAACGTGGTGAACTTTCGAATCCGGGAGGAGGGATTCAGGAAATCGCTTGCGGCAATGGGACGGTTCGTCGACGAAGAGCTCATCTTTCCCGTCGACTCGACCTACGAGGGCGCATACCGTGATTTTTCCGCGCTGCTGTCCTCGGGAAGACGGCTTCCCGAAGGGCTGTTCTGCTGCAATGACATCGTCTGCCTGGGAGTTGCACGCGCGCTCAGGGAGGCGGGCTGCCGGGTGCCCGTGGACATCTCGCTGATCGGCTTCGACAATCTTCCCGCATCCGCTCACAGCGACCCGCCCCTCACCACGATTCGCGTGTCGAACAAGGAGATCGGCTCGGCAGCCATACTATTGTTGAAGGAGAGGATAGAAAACCCCGAGAAGCCCAGCTCGAAGGTGATGATCGCAGGGCAGCTGGTTGACCGGCAGAGCGTCCGGCCTGACAGCGCAGGGGCCGTCGAACAGGGCAGCCGTTGACAATTCAAACCGCGGCGGTACAATTCCCGCGTCGCACGGCGGCGGCGTACCTCACCAGCGGTACAACAGTATCAAGGAGACGTCATGAAGAAGTTCATCAATGAGCCGAAGCAGTTTGTCGACGAGATGCTCGAGGGCATCCTGCTTGCTCACCCGGACCAGCTGGCCTTCGCGGCGGGTGACCGCCGCTGCATCGTGCGCGCGGGCTCACCGATTAAGGGCAAGGTGGGGATCGCCACCGGGGGGGGCTCGGGTCACCTGCCCCTGTTCCTCGGCTACGTCGGCCAGGGCATGCTGGACGGCTGCTCGGTAGGCGGAGTATTTCAGTCCCCCAGCGCCGAGCAGATGCACAACGTCACCAGGGCGATCAGCGGCGGAGCCGGCGTCCTCTACATCTACGGCAACTACGGCGGCGACATCATGAACTTCGACATGGCCCGGGACATGGCCGCCATGGACGAGATCCTTGTCGAGCAGGTCGTGGGGGCGGAGGACGTGGCCTCAGCGCCGAAGGGGCAGGAGGGCAAGCGCCGGGGAGTGGCGGGAATCTTCTTCTTATACAAGTGTGCCGGTGCCATGGCCGACACCCTTGCCCCGCTGTCGGAGGTGAAACGCATCGCGGAGAAGGCGGGAGCCAACGTGCGGACGATGGGCGTCGCCCTCTCCCCGAACATCGTCCCGGAGGTCGGCACGCCGCAGTTCTCCCTCGGCGAGAACGAGATGGAGATCGGGATGGGCATCCACGGGGAGCCAGGCATCCGCCGCGGCCCGCTGAAGAAGGTGGACGCCATCGTGGAGGAAATGATGGGGCCCGTGTTGAGCGACCTTCCCTTCCCGTCCGGCTCCGAAGTGGCCGTGCTCATCAACGGGCTGGGAGCCACCCCGAAGGAAGAGCTGTACCTCATCTATCGCAAGGTCGGGCTCATCTTGAAGGAGAAGAAGATCTCCGTGTTCCACGTCTACGTCGGTGAGTTCGCCACCTCGCTCGAGATGGCAGGAGCGTCCATCTCTCTCCTGAAGCTGGACGACGAGCTGAAGAAGCTGCTCGCCCGGCCGGCGCGCACGGCCTTCTTCGAGCAGGTGCAGCTTCAGGCATGAACTCCCTCGGAGTCCAGGACATCAGGGCGATCGTCTCGGGCATCGCCGTCCTCATGACGGAGAAGAAAGAGGAGCTCATCCGGCTGGATGGCGCGATGGGGGACGGCGACCTCGGCCTGACGATGGAAAAGGGTTTCTCCGCGGCGCGCGAAGAAGCCGGGAAGGTCGACGAACCCGACCTGGGCAAGTACCTCATGAAGATCGGCATGGCGATCGCCCGCGCCGCGCCCTCGACGATGGGCACCCTTGTCGCCACCGGTTTCATGTCCGGGGGCAAGGCAGTAGCGGACGCTTCCGGGCTGGGCGGCAGGGAGATGGCGGCGTTCTTCGAGGCGTTCACGGCCGGGATCATGCAGCGCGGAAAATCGAAACCGGGTGAAAAGACAATCGTGGACGTTCTTCTTCCCGCCTCCCAGGCCCTCGCTGCGGCGGTGTCTTCCGGGGCCGATCTGCCCGAGGCATTCCGAAGGCTCCGGGCTGCCGCAGCGGAGGGCCGAGAGCAGGCAAAGGAGATGATCGCCCAGCACGGCCGGCTTGCCTACTACCAGGAGCAGTCGAAGGGCCGTGACGACCCCGGCGCGGTGGCGTGCATGTACATCCTCCAGGGATTCTGCGACCACATCTCCGGGCCGGCATGATCGAAGCGGACAGCCTGGTCAAGCGGTACGGCCCCTTCGAGGCGGTGAAGGGGGTCTCCTTCCGCGTCGAGAAGGGCCAGGTCATCGGCCTGCTCGGTCCCAACGGCGCCGGCAAGACATCGATCATGCGCATCCTCACCTGCTACCATTTCCCCACAACGGGGACGGCGCGCGTGAATGAGCACGACGTGATCACCCATCCCCACCTCGTCCGGCAGGCAGTCGGATACCTGCCGGAGAATGCCCCCCTGTACGACGACATGAAGGTGCGCGAATATCTCTCGTTCATCGCGGATGTGAGGGGTCTCTCAGGTGCCCGGCGGGCCCAACGGATTGGGCTGGTCGTCGATTCCTGCGGTCTTGCAGAAGTGTTTTCGCGCGAGATCAGGCATCTCTCGAAAGGCTACCGTCAGAGGGTGGGCCTGGCGCAGGCCATCCTGCACGATCCTGCCGTCCTCGTCATGGACGAGCCGACCTCCGGCCTGGACCCCAACCAGATCGTGGAGATCAGGGCTCTCATCCGGGACCTGGGCAGAGAGAAGACGGTGATCCTCTCCACGCACATCCTGCAGGAGGTGGAGGCCCTGTGCCGCCGGGTGCTCATCATGAATGCGGGAAGGCTCATCGCGCAGGGAACCCCGGAGGAAATCGCACGGGGCATGCAGGAAGGGATGGTGCTCAGCGTTTCCTTGAAAGGCTCGTTGGAGGATTCGGAGGCCCGGTCCCTGGAATCCCTCGAAGGGGTCCGGGCCGTCGGGGCGGTGCGGCGGCTGCCGGAGGGCAGGGTGGAGGTGGATCTCGACGTCGCTCCCGGGATGGATCCCTCCGAGGCGGTGTACGACTGGGCCGTGGCCCACGGGTGCAAGATCCTCGGGATGAGAACCGAAAAAACCCGACTCGAGGACCTTTTTGCCCGGCTCACGGGCGGGGGACGCGATGCATAGGATCGCGGCGATTGCGCGGCGCGAGCTCCGCGCGTACTTTACCACGCCTGTCGCCTTCATCGTGGTGGTCTTCTTCCTCGTGGTGACGGCAGCCTGGTTCTTCTTCGCCCAGCAGTTCTTCGCGCAGGACACGGCGTCGCTCCGCGGCTACTTCTCCCTGTGGCCCATCGTGTTCATCCTGCTCCTGCCGGCGCTCACGATGCGGAGCTGGGCCGAGGAGCGCCGGCAGGGAACCGCGGAGATCCTCCTCACCCTGCCGGTGCGCGAGAGGGAGCTCGTCGCGGGAAAATTCGCCGCCGCGTGCGCCCTCCTCCTCGTGCTCGTCGTCCTCACCCTTCCGCTTCCGCTGTCGGTGCTGCCGTTCGGCGCATTCGAGCCGGGTCAGATCGCCATGGAGTACCTGGGCGTCCTGCTCCTGGGGTGCGCCGGTATCGCCGCCGGGCAGTTCGTCTCCGCCCTCTCGGCAAACCAGATATCCGCGTTCCTCTTCGGTGTCGCCTTCATGCTCGTCATCACGATGATCGGGCAGATCCCCTCCGTGGCCGTGCTGCCGGGCTGGCTCGCGGCTGCCTTCTCGTGGGTTTCCTTCGATTTTCACTTCGACAGCTTCGGCAAGGGAGTGCTCGACACCCGAGATGTCCTGTACTTCGTCGTGCTCACTTCGATGTTCCTCTATTTCACCACGAAGGTGCTCTTCGTGCGGCGTTTCCGATAGGGGCAGAGATGGAACGGAAGGCGCGCGAAATACTCGTGATGCTCCTCGTGGCCGTGTGCTTCGCGCTCGTCCTGGCCGACGGGTCTCGCTGGTTCCTGCGCCTGGACCTCACGCGGAGCAGGGCCTGGTCGATTTCCCCGGTGTCGAAGGACATCCTGCGGGGGATACAAGACCAGGTTCACGTCACCTACTTCCTCAGCGACACGCTTCGCTCCCTATCTCCGTCCCCGGGCCGGGTCATTGATCTCTTACAGGAGTACGCGTCCGAATCCCGGGGCAGGGTCGTCGTGACGGTCGTGGACCCCGAGAAGACGGGGCAGGGGGAGAGCGCCCGGCGATTCGGAATCCTCCCCCAGCAGATCCAGGTCATCCAGCAGAATGAGCAGCGCACGGCCGATGTCTACTCGGGCATCGCCATCGATTATCTGGACCGCTACACCTCGCTCCCCGCTGTCTTCACGCCGGACGGCCTGGAGTATTCCCTGAGCTTTGCTGTGCGGAAGGTGCTCGCCGGCCGGCGGCTCGTCGTGGGCGTGATAGTCGGGGAACCGGGCAAGTCGCTTCGGAATGACTTCGACACCCTGCAGACCGGGCTCGCGCGCGATTATTCCCTGCACGAGTACCTCCCCGGAGACCCGATCCCTCCCGAGGTGGACGTGCTGGTCGTAATGGGGGGAATGCAGTGGGGCGAGCAGGAGCTTCGCCCCCTGGACACGTACATCGTGAGCGGGGGAAAGGTGCTTTTTGCCGTCAAGGGCCTGCATGTGCAGACGGCGAACATGTTCACCGCTCAACCGGTCGGAGCATCTCCTCTTCTCGACATGATCGAATCCTACGGGGTGCAGGTGGGCCGGGACATGGTCCTTGATTCCGCGGCCCGTGACTACCGGCTCCCCCAGCAGAGACCCAACGGCCAGATCGGCTGGGAGACGATCGGCAGGTATCCCCCGTGGGTTTCCATCCAGGGGCCCGACGTCTCCTCCGAGAACCCGATCACTTCGCATTTCACGGGACTGGACCTGCTGTGGCCGGTCGCGCTGTCTCCCGTGCCGCGCGGCGGCGTGCACGCGGAGCCGCTCGTCAAGACGACAGGGTCGGCGTGGGAGCAGAGAGCGCCCTACGTCGTGGACCCGTACAAGGTTCCCCAGCAGGGGATGACGCCGGGGCAATTCTCGCTTGCCTTTGCGCTCACCGGCATTTTCCCCGCTTTCTTTCCCGCCGCCGCGCGGCAGAGCGTCCCGACTCGGATGATCGTCGTCGGCGACGACGATTTCCTCACGGACGTCATGCAGTTTTCAGACAGCCTTTCGAACGTCCTGTTCGTGGAAAACGCTGTCCTGTGGCTCTCCGGGAACTCCGACCTGCTCTCCATCAAGACACGGGCCGCCGCGGCGGGGAAGCTGGATCGGATCCAGGATCCCGGCGTGCGGCCACGGCTCGTGCTCATTGCGCAGGTCCTGAACGTCGTGGTCATCCCCCTTGCCGTCGTGCTCTTCGGCCTCCTCCGGTGGATGCGTCGGAAGGAGAAGGGCGCATCATGAGCTTTCGCGCACGCCTGCTGACGCTCTGCGGGGTTCTGACCGGACTGCTCGCCCTGCTCGTCCTCGGGATCCTCTTCTCACCGGACCGCGTCCAGGCCAGGACGTCGGGCCAGCCCCTCCTGACGGGCGTCAGCGTGCAGAAGATCGACGGCATCGACATCATCGTAAACGGAGAAACAAAGGTCCTCCTGCGAAAGACCGCGAGGGGCTGGGATACCCCGTCGGGCGCGCGCGTGTACCCCGCCTCGGCAGACAGGATCACGACCTTCCTCCGCACCGTCACGGGACTCACGCGGACCAGCCTCGTGAGCAGTGATGCCCGGCACCTCTCCGAGCTCGGTCTGTCCACGGACGCGGCCCGGCTCCTCAATCTCCACCAGGCCGGGGCGCCCGACGTCGGGCTGCTGGTGGGCAAGCGGGGACCCAGCGGGGATGCTGACTATGTCCAGGTGCCGGGACAGGAGTCGGTGTACCTCGCGCGGGGTTCCCTCGCATTTTTCCTGGCCCAGGATCCTTCCTATTGGTACGAGCTGCACGTGCTGCCCGAGGACGTGCAGGGCACGACGATTGCGGCCATCACGGTGAGCGGAAGCCTCAGGATGGACGATTCGGGCGCGAACGTGCTGCGCGAAAGCTACACACTGAAGAGGCCCTCGGCGGAGAAGCAGGACCAGTGGGTGGTCGGAAGCCCCGAGAGGCCCGCGGACCGTGTCACCGCCGGCGCCATGGCGAACTCCCTGGCCATGCTGGAGGGGGTGGACTTTGCCGAGGCATCGGGCGGAAAGACGTCCCCCGTCGGCGTCGGCCGGCTCGAGATCTCCGTGGCGACCTTCCGGGGCAGGACGTATTCGATCTCCGCGACTCGCGGCCCCGAGCCGGGCAAGGTGCTGATCACGACGAGCTGGTCGCCCTGGACCTACGTCGTCAACGCGCTCCTGCTCCAGCGGGTGGTGCTTCCCGAAGCGACGCTGACCGCGACCCGCTGACTACCCGGACCACTTCGTGCCGCGCAGGTCCCTCCACGGGCCCCCGTCCGCGTAGCGCTCGGGATGAAGCACCCTGGGCCGGGGATCTTCCGCCGCGTCGAGCTGGAGCACCATCCACTTCGGGTAGGGTGTTCCGGGATCAGAGACGGAATCGAGCAGCTTCGAGTCTTCCTCCGAGAGGTGAAGATCGACGGCCTTGATGTTGTCCTCGAGGTTTTCGGGCTTTCTCGCGGCGATGATCACGCTGGAGACCGCCGGGCGTGCCAGCACCCAGGCCAGGGCAACGCGTGCAGGGCTCACCCCGTGCCGGTCGGCCACGAGCTTCAAGGCCTCCACTACACGGTAGCCGGTTTCCTTGTCGAAGGGCACGAATTGGCCTGCCTCCGCGAACCGTGTCCCCGAGGCCGGAGGATTCGTGCGGCCGTACTTGCCCGCGAGGAACCCGCCGGCAAGGGGGCTCCACACGAGGATACCGAGGCCCACGTACTGGGCGTAGGACTGGAACTCGTGCTCGAGGCCGCGGCCCACGAGGCTGTAATACATCTGC
>JBEKXR010000020.1:0-16181 GCA_049511935.1 Spirochaetia bacterium
TCGAAGTTCCCGTTCCAGGTGGCGCGGTGCGATTTCACGGCCCACGGGGAGTCACTCGATGGGCCGGACACGAGCACGGTCTACACGGCGCCGAGCGTGCTCTGCACGTTCACCACTGAGAAGCCGGGAACGATCATGGCGTCCTCCTATTGCAACATTCACGGACTCTGGGGGAGCTCGAAAGCACTGACACTCGCCTGACGCGAGGGAGGAGAGGACATGGACAAGCAGCTGGAGAAACTGTTCCAGGACCAGATCAAGAACGAGTGGTATTCCGCGTACCTCTACCTGTCGATGGCCGCGTACTTCGAGGCGGCCAACTTCGGGGGGTTCGCCCACTGGATGTACAAACAGGCCGGCGAGGAGCAGGTCCACGGGAAAAAGATGTTCGACTTCCTCATCGACCGCGGCGTGAAGGTCGTCCTGCAGGCGATTCCCCAGCCTCCGGCGGACTTCGCCTCCCCGGCCGCGGTGTTCGAGATGAGCAGCGAGCACGAGCAGAAGGTCACCGCGCTCATCAATGGCATCGCCGACCAGGCGGACAAGGTGAACGACCATCCCGCGAAGGTGTTCATCCAGTGGTTCATCACCGAGCAGGTGGAGGAGGAGAAAAACGCCTCCCGGATCCTCGACCTTCTCAAGAAAATTCCGCCCAAGTCCGCGGGCATTTTTCAGCTCGACCACCAGCTGGGCAAGCGCGAATAGAGCGCACACACTCGGTTTCTTCGCGCGCCCCCGCCGATAGGAGCGCGCGCATCTCCTCTCCCTTGACACCTCCCATCGTGCTCCCTATCTTTCATTGATCAATACGTAAGAAAGGAGTGTTTATGAAGAGACTGTTGATACTTCTGCTCGTGGCAGGACTGGCTTTGAGCGCGTCCGCCGTGTGGGGCCAGACGCTCGTGTATGGCACAACAGATAAGATCTCCGACATCGATCCTGCAAACGCCTATGACTTCCACACGTGGGAGATCTTCTATAACACAATGGACGGCCTGGTCGGCTACGAGCCGGGCGGCAGCACCCTTGTGCCTGCGCTGGCCACGAGTTGGTCCTCGAACGCCGCCGGCGACGAGTTCACGTTCAAGCTCCGGAAGGGCGTGAAGTTCTCGGACGGAACCCCGTTTGACGCAAGCGTCGTGAAGTGGACCATCGACCGCAATGCGACCATCGAGGGAGACCCCTCGTGGCTTATCACTGATTTCGTGAAATCCGTTGAAGTGGTTGACCCCTACACGGTGAAATTCATCCTGAAGAATCCCGTGGCATTCTTCCCCAAGCTCGTGGCAAATCCTCCGTACTACCCGCTGAGCCCGAACACCTTCCCCGAAGGAACGAAAGGCGTGTACGTGAAGGATCCCAGTGAGCTGAAGGGCGGCGTCCTGGCCGGCCTGGGCACGTACAAGATGACCTCCTTCAAGCGAGACGAGGAGATCGTGCTCGAGAACAACCCGAACTACTGGGGCAAAGAGCCTGCCTATAAGAAGGTCGTCATCCGGTATTTCGCTGACGCGACCACGATGCGACTGGCGCTGGAGAAGGGTGAAGTCGACCTCGTGTACAAGTCGCTGAACCCTTCTGACATCAACGATCTTTCCAAGAACCCCAAGTTCACGGTGTTCAAAAACCAGGGCCCTTTCATCCGCTACCTGGCCTTCGAGACCTCGGAGAGCGTGTTCAAAGACAAGATGTTGCGGCAGGCTATCACCGCTCTGTTGAACCGACCCGAGATCACCCAGAAAGTCTACCTCGGTCAGGCTATCCCGCTGTATTCCATGGTGCCGAATGGGATGCAGTACCAGAAGACCACGTTCAAGGCCGCTTTCGGTGACGGAAACGTTGCGGCTGCCGAGAAAATCCTCAAGAGCCTCGGATATACCAAGGACAAGCCATTCACTTTCGATCTCTGGTACAGCCCCAGCCATTACGGCGACACCGAGGCGAACCTCGCTGATGTCGTCAAGGCGCAAATCGAGAAGACGCCCCTCGTCAAGGTCACGATCAAGAGCGCGGAGTGGGCGACCTACAAGCAACAGTGGCACGACAAGCAGATGGCCGTGTTCTTCCTCGGGTGGTATCCCGACTACGTCGATGCGGACAACTACACCGCGGCTTTTGCCGGAACGTCTGGCTCCATAGGCAACGGTATCTATTTCTCCGACCCGCAGTGGGACGCCCTCTTCACCAAAGAGCAGACCTCGACCAAGGAGACCGAGCGCAAAGCCATCTTCGAGAAGGTTCAGGACATGTGGGTCGACGCAGTTCCTTCCGCACCAATATTCCAGGGATACCTCATCCTCGTTTCCAGAAAAGGCGTGACGGGGGTAAAGATCGGCCCCCCCATGATCTTTCTCTATAATCAGCTCAAGCCCGTGAAATAGCGGGAGAACATTTCCCCGGGCCCCCGCGCGGGGCCCGGGTTTTTTTCCGATGAGACATCTCTTCAGCTACATCATCACGCGCGTCCTTCTCGCCATTCCAATGGTGTTCGTCATGCTCACCCTTGTGTTCGTGGTTCTTCGCGTCATGCCCGGCGACCCGGTATCGGCCATGCTCGGCGGACACGCGCCCGAGAAGGTAATCCAGCAGAAAAAGCAGGAGCTTGGACTGAACAAGTCCATTGGCGAACAATACCTGGACTACATTGGCAAGATTGCGCACCTGGACCTCGGGGAGTCGATGATCTTCAAGCAGAAGGTGAGTCAGCCCATCCTGGAAAAGCTTCCGGCGACGCTCGAGCTCACCTTCTTCGGACTCCTCGTGAGCCTCGCCATAGGAATTCCCCTTGGAGCACTTGCGGCACGGCGCCGCCGAAGCGCCCGCGACTATGGGGTCCGTTTCTACGCAAACGTTGCATACTGCATCCCTGTTTTCTGGATGGGCCTGCTCCTCCAACTCGTCTGCGGCGTCTTTCTCGGGTGGTTCCCCATCGCCGGGCGCACAAGCCCGCGCGTCGAGGTGTCCGCTTTTTCGAGGACCGGATTCTACATCCTTGATACCCTCAGGACCGGTAATATCGCTGCGTTCGGCGACGTGATGTGGCACCTCGTGCTCCCCGCGCTTACCCTCGGCATCGTGTTATCGGGCATCTTCGTGCGCCTGACCCGTGCGAACATGCTCGACGTCCTGAAAAGCGATTACGTTCTCGCTGCCCGCGCGCGCGGAATCCCCGAGAGGCGCGTGGTGTACAACCACGGGTTGAGGAACGCCCTCATCCCGATCGTCACCATGCTCGGCCTCCAGTTCAGTCTCCTCCTTGCCGGTGCCATCCTCACGGAGAGCACGTTCTCCTGGCCCGGTATGGGCCGTCTCCTGTTGGAGCGGATCTACCTGAGGGATTATCCGGTCATCCAGGGAGTGATCATCGTTTACACGCTCTTCGTGAGCGCCGTATCGCTTCTCGTCGATCTCCTCTATGCGGCCATCGATCCGCGGGTGAAGTACTGATGGGCATGAACGCGCATTCCGGCGGGACGCGGGTCGAGGCCTCCCGCTTCTCACCAGCAGGCGGAGTCGCGTCGTTCTTTCGCTGGATCTCCACATCCCGGCGCAAGTACGGCACCGAGTGGTGGATCATGATCGCGGGCGTGCTCGTCATCGTCCTGATCCTGACGATGACCGCACTGCCCCACCTGTTCACGAAGTACGACCCGAACGACCAGAACGCGGGCGGCCAGATGACGGCGCCGAGCCGCGCGCACATCATGGGCACGGACAACCTCAGCCGGGACGTCTGGGCACGCGTGGTCTATGGCGCGCGAACCATCCTCGGGGTGGCCATCGCGGCCGCCCTGCTGTCGGCGCTCATCGGAATCCCGCTCGGTCTTCTCTCGGGATTCGCCGGGGGGGTGTTCGACCGCATCCTTTCGCTGATCATGGACTCGGTGTACTCGTTCCCCGGATTGATACTCGCCATTGCCTTCGCCGCGATGCTCGGACCGGGAGTGGTCAACATCACCCTTGCCGTCGCCGTGGTGTACATCCCCACGTACTTCCGGCTGGTGCGCGGGCAGACCCTCTCCATCAAGGAGGAGGTCTACGTGGAGGCGGCTCGGGCCATCGGCGCGCGGCGGAGGACGATTCTCGGCCGCTACGTCTTCCCGAACGTGATCGCCACGGTGGTCGTCGTGCTCTCGTTGAACATCGCGGATGCGATCATGACCGAGGCGGCCCTCTCCTACATCGGCCTCGGCCTTCCGGCGGGCATCCCGGACTGGGGCATGGACCTCTCCATGGGAAAGAAGTTCCTCCCCTCGGGCATCTGGTGGATGATCACCTTCCCGGGCCTCATGATCATGCTCCTCGCCCTGGGATTCACAATGCTCGGCGAGGGCCTTGCCGAGATCCTGAACCCCCGGCTGCTGGAGAGGTAGGGATGCCGCACACGGAAAAAACGATCCTCGAGGTGCAGGACCTGTCCATTGCCTACCCCATCACCATCGGCGTGGTGCGTGCCGTGGAGGGCGTGTCCTTCACGCTGGACGACGGGGAAGCCCTCGGCCTGGTGGGGGAATCAGGCTGCGGAAAATCCACGCTCGGGCTTTCGATCCTCAAGCTCCAGCGCCCTCCGGGACAGGTGACGGGCGGGAAGATCATGTACCGCGGCACCGATATCCTCTCCATGAGCACCAGGGCCCTGCTGAAGCTGCGGGGGCAGAGCATCGCGATGATCTTCCAGAACCCGCTCACCTCTCTCAATCCCCTGTTCACGGTGGAACACCACTTCCTCGAGACGATCCATTTCCACGATCCCTCCCTGCCGCGCGAGAAGGCCCTTGCGGCGGTGGGAAAGATGCTGGAGACCCTGGGGATCGAGAAGAAAAGGCTGAAGGAATACCCCCACCAGCTTTCAGGGGGCATGCGCCAGCGGATCATGATCGGCCTCGCCCTCATCATGAACCCCGACATCATCATTGCCGACGAGCCCACCACCTCCCTGGACGTGATCGTGGAGGCGGGGTTCACGGAACTTCTCCTGAGCCTGCGCCGCATCTACAAGCTCTCCATCATTCTCATCACGCACAACCTCGGCCTGGTGGCCGAGATCGCGGACAGGATTGCCGTGATGTACGCGGGGCGGCTCATGGAGGTCGCCTCCACGGAGGAGATCTTCGCCCATCCCCTTCACCCCTACACGCAGGGACTCATCGCCTGCGTGCCCAACATCCTCGTGGACCAGAAGGAGTTGGTGACCATGCCGGGGAGCCCGCCCGACCTCGTCGAGCCGCCGGCAGGGTGCCCGTTCGCTCCCCGGTGCCCGAAGGTCATGCCGATCTGCCGGCTGAAGACCCCTGCGCTTCTCGAGCACTTCCCGGGACATTCGGCCGCGTGCTGGCTGTACGGGAAGAACGTGCGGGAAACCCGCACGAACCCGGGGGAGGGCTGAGGCATGGCCATCCTCGTGTCGGCGAGAGACCTCGTGAAGGAGTTCCCCCTGCGCGGGACCCTTTTCGATGTGTTCTCCCCGCAGCGAAAGTGCGTGCACGCCGTGGATCGTGTCAGCTTCTCCATTGCCGAGGGCGAAGTCCTCGGGCTGGCCGGGGAGAGCGGATCGGGCAAGTCCACGACGGGCCGCCTCCTCCTGCGCCTCGTCGAACCGACCTCCGGCGCGGTGGAGTATCGGGGAAGGAACGTCACGAGCTTCTCGGCCCGGGAGCTCGAGCGGCTGCGCGAGAAGGCGCAGATCGTGTTCCAGGACCCCAACTCGTCACTGAGCCCGCGCATGAGCGTCGGTCAGGCCATCACGCACCCTCTGCAGATACACGGCATCGGCACACCTGCCGAGCGCAAGGAGAGGGTGCTGGACCTCATGGAGAAGGTGGGTCTCTCCCCGGCAGAGTTCTTGTACAGGAAGTATCCGCACCAGCTCTCCGGCGGCCAGAGCCAGCGGGTGGTGCTTGCCCGTGCGCTCGTGACGCGGCCCGATTTTCTGGTCGCCGACGAGCCGATCGCCATGGCCGACGTGTCCGTGCGCGCCCTCATCCTTCAGCTCATGCGCCAGCTCAAGCAGGAGATGGGGCTCACCTACCTGTTCATCACGCACGACCTTGCCACCGCGAAATACCTCTGCGACAGGATCGCCGTCATGTACCTCGGACGGATCGTGGAGATTGCGACGCGTGATGCACTCTTCTCCCAGGCCCACCATCCCTACACGAAAGCCCTCCTGGCCGCGGTCCCCGTGCCGGATCCCAGGGCGCGGCGCGACAAGAACCTGCCGAAAGGCGATATCCCCAGCGCGATCGATCCTCCGAGCGGTTGCCACTTCCACCCGCGCTGCCCGTACGCCGTGGCGCGATGCCAGGAGGCCCGGCCGCCGCTGCGCGAAATCGCCCCTGGGCATTACTCCGGCTGCATCCTCGACTGAGAAGGAGAACACGCCGTGAAAAAGCGACGGCTGGGAAAGACCGATATCGAGATCACTCCAATCGGCCTCGGGTGCTGGCAGCTTGCGCAGGGGGCGGGCTTCATGGGGCGGGTCTGGGATTCCTTGCCCGATGAGGCGATCCGAGGCGTCGTCGAGGCGGCCCTGAAGGGCGGCATCAACTGGTTCGACACGGCAGAAGCCTACGGCAACGGAAGGTCGGAGCAGAAGCTCGCGGAGGCGCTGGCCGCACTCGACGTGAAGCCGGGCACGGTCGTCATCGCCACGAAGTGGCAGCCCTTTTTTCGTACGGCGAAATCCATATCCGCCACGATCGACCGAAGGACCTCCTGCCTGGGCCGGTATCCGATCGACCTGCATCAGGTGCACAATCCCATGAGCTTCTCGCCGATCCCTGCCCAGATGAAGGAAATGGCCGCGCTCCTGCGAGCCGGCCGGATCCGCGCCGTGGGGGTGAGCAACTTCTCCGCGAAGCAGATGCAGGCGGCGCACGACGCGCTGGCCGCGGAGGGAATCGTCCTTGCCTCCAACCAGGTGCGGTTCAATCTCCTGGACAGGAGCATCGAGCGGAGCGGAGTTCTGGAGGCTGCGAAGAGGCTCGAGGTCACCATCATCGCCTGGTCGCCCCTCGCCCAGGGGATCCTCACCGGACGGTTCCACGAGGACCCGGGGGCGATGCGCAAGGCGTCGGGCCTCCGCAGGATGATGAGCCGGCTCGGTCCCGGGACGCTGGAGAGAACCCGGCCTCTCATCGAGGAGCTGCGCGCCATCGCCCGGGCGCACGGGGCGGCCGTCTCCCAGGTGGCCTTGAGCTGGGAGGTGAGCTTCCACGGCGACACGGTTGTGGCGATTCCCGGGGCGTCCCGACCTGCCCAGGCAGAGCAAGAAGCGGCCGCCGCCGACCTCCGCCTCTCACCGCAGGAGATCTCCCGAATCGACCAGCTCGCGCGGTCGCGCTGAGATCGGCCGCGGTGAGCAGCATGCGAAAGCCGTACGACATCGTTGTTGCGCTTGACACGTGCATCTTCGCCTGCCAGGCCGCGAAGCTGGCACGCGCGCTCGCCCGTGAGGATGCGGCCGCGAACGCGCTGGAAAAACTCGCCGCACGGGTCCCGATGGTGGCCATGAAGCAGGGCAGGCTCGGCGCCGCGGTTCGCCGCGGCACGGTGACCGTCCATGCGCCTGCGCTCGACGGGGATGTGGTAGTCACGGTCGGCGCGGGGGATTCGTTCGACGCCGGCTTCGTGTGGGGTTTCCTCGCCGGCCTCACGACCGAGGAGTGCCTCAGGGCCGGGTCGGTGTGCGGCAGGTTGAGCACCCGGCGCCCCGGCGGCACCGCAGGCCAGCCGGATGCCGGCGAACTCCGCGCCCTCTTGGATGGATGAGAAGCTCATGTCATCCCGGCGCGCTGGCGTTTCCTTCTTCACGAACTATTTCCTGTTGTTCGTCTCCTTCGGCATCCTGACGCCCTATCTCCAGCTCTACCTCAAAGCGCGGGGGTTTTCACCCTCGCGCATCGGCGTGCTGCTCGGAATCATCGAGCTCGCGGGCATCGTCGGACCGATTTTGGTCTCCCGGCTGGCCGACTCTCGAACCGCCTACCGGGCCCTGCTCGCCGTCTCTCTCGTGGTGTCCGTGATCGCCTTCGTGCCCCTTCAGCTCACGTCGGAGTTCCCCGTCTATGTGTTCTGCATCGCGATCATGGGCTTCTCCTATCGCTCGACCGCGCCGCTCCTGGATTCTGCGGTGAGCCGGGTACTCCCCGACCCCGGTCGTCAGTACGGGCGTTTCCGGGTGGCGGGGAGCATCGGATTCATTGTCATCTCCTTCGTCCTGCAGCTCGGCGGGATCGTGTCGGGAGACTCCTCACTTTCAATCCTCATCGCGTTCTGCGCCACCGCGATGCTCGCAGCGGGCGCCGCGGCGCTGCTCCCTGTCGTACCGAAGTCGGCGCCTCTCCTGCGCGCGGTGGCGCAGGACCGGCGCGGCGGCGCCTTCGACCTGAGGTTCTGGGCGGTCATCGCGGTGGTATTCCTCGGGCGCTTCGGCATGGGAGCCTACTATTCCTTCTTTTCCCTGTACCTCAGGGACACCTTCGGCGCGTCCTCCGCGGTCAGCTTGATGTGGGCGGTCGGGGCCCTCGCGGAGATCGCACCCATCTGGTTCTCGGGCCGCCTGATCGGCCGCTGGGGGCTTCGGTCCGTGCTGGTCGTCTCTCTGGCGTCCGTCAGCATCCGACTGCTGCTCTTCGTGCTGGCGCCTTCGCTCGCCGTGATCTCCCTGGCGCAGCTCCTTCATGCCTTCACGTTCGGCACCTTCCACACCGCCGCGGTTGCGTACGTGAACACGAAGATACCGGCGGAGCGGCGCGGTATGGGCATGGCCATCTACAATGCGATCGGTACGGGGCTTGCCTCGTTTCTGGCCAGCGTCGTTGCCGGGTACATCCTCGAGGCGCACGGATACGTGGCGCTCTTCCTCTCCTTTGCCGCTGTTCCCCTCGGGGGCATCCTGATCCTGGCGTGTTTCGGCAGGAGCCTGCTGCCACGGGTCCCGTCACGCGCCGGTTGAACCCGGACGCTCCGCGCTGGTATCTTCGTTCCATGGACACCGCCGCCCTCCTCAGGGAGCTCACGGAAGCGCGTGGTCCCTCCGGCTACGAAGAGGAAGTCCGGCGGATCATCCGCGCCCGTTTCGCCGCACACGCGCACGACGTTCGCGTCGACTCGCTGGGCAACTGCATCGCGCGCATCCCTGGCACGGGGGAACCTCCGTCGGACGGCGTGCGGCCCGCTCTCATGCTCACGGGGCACATGGACGAGATCGCGCTCATGGTCTCCCAGGTCGAGAAGGGTTTCCTCCGCGTCGTGCAGGTCGGCGGGTTCGATCCCCGGGTTCTCCTCGCGCAGGAGGTGATCGTCCACGGCGCGCGGGAGCTTCCCGGGATCGTCGTCAGCGTGCCCCCGCACTTCACGGACCCGGCGGACCGGGAGAAACCCGTGCCGCTGGAGAAGCTCTTCGTCGACGTCGGCCTCCCGCCCCAGGAGGTGGAATCCCTCGTTCGCGTCGGGGACATGGTCACCCTGCGCGCCCGGTGGACGGAGCTCTCCGGAGGATATGCCGCGTGCAAGTCGATGGATGACCGGGCCGCGGTGGCGGCCATCGTGCTCTGCCTCGAGGAGCTTTCGCGGCGCAGCCACGCCTGGGATGTGTATGCGGTTGCCACCGTGCAGGAGGAAGTGGGGAGCCACGGCGCCATGGCCGGCGCCTTCGGCGTGGCGCCTGCCGCCGCCATTGCCCTCGACGTCACCTTCGGCATGCAGCCGGGGGTCTCCCCGGCAGAGGCGGTGAAGATGGATGCGGGGCCGACCATCGCGCTGGGCCCGAACTTCCACCCCCGGCTTTTCGACCGGCTCATCGATGCGGCGAAGGCGATCGAGCTTCCCCACCAGGTGGAGCCCATCCCCGCGGAAAGCGGGACGGACGCCTGGCACATCCAGGTGAGCGGGTCCGGCGTGCCCTGCGGCCTGGTGGGCATTCCCGCGAAGTACATGCACACACCGGTGGAGACCGTCTGCCTGCGCGACGTGGAGAGAGCCGGCCGGCTCCTGGCCGAGTTCGTCTGCCGGCTGCCGCTGGAGTTCGCCGAGAGCCTGGAAACCCGGGATGCCCTGGCGAAGGGAGGGAGCTGACGTGCTTCTGCAGAGGCTCTCGGAGGCTCTCGGTGTCTCAGGCAGGGAAGAGGATGTCCGGGCGATCCTGTTAGAGCAGATCAGGGACCGGGTGGACGCCTGCCGGATCGACAGCATGGGCAATCTCATTGCCTTGAAGAAGGGCAGCGGTGCCTCTGCCCTGCGCGTGCTGATTGCCGCGCACATGGACGAGGTCGGCCTCATGATCACCACGGCGGAGGATTCCGGCGTTCTGCGCTTTGCGAAGGTGGGCGGGATCGACGACCGGGTGCTTCCCGCGCGCGTGGTCCTGATCGGGCCGAAGCGCGTGCCGGGGGTGATCGGAGTGAAACCGGTCCATCTCCTGGACAAGGGGGAGCGGGACCGTGTGACCGAGAGCCGACAGCTCGCCATCGACGTGGGCGCCACGGGAAAAGGGGAAGCGGAGAAGCTCGCCCCGCGCGGCGAGTTCGCCGTGTTCGCGACGGAGTTCCGCGTGCTCTCGGACCCGTCCAGCGGATGGCGGACCGTGCAGGGAAAGGCGTTCGACGACAGGGCCGGCTGCGCCATCCTCGCCGAATTGCTGCAGGAGCGGTTTCCCTTCGACCTGGTCGCCGCGTTCACCGTCCAGGAGGAGGTCGGCCTGCGCGGGGCCCGGGTGACCGCCTGGGCGGAGAAGCCGGACGCGGCCGTGGTGCTCGAGTGCACGGGCGCCAACGAGGTGCCCACGACCCGCGACACCAGCCCGTCCACCCGGCTGGGCTCGGGACCGGCGATCACGCTCCGGGACACGAGCTTCATCGCGGACCCCCGGCTGGTGGAGCTTTTCGTGACAGCCGCGAGGGAGAATTCGATCCCGCACCAGTACAAGCAGCCGAACATTGGCGGCACGGACGCGGGGAGCATCCACCGCGCGCGCGAGGGCGTGCCCTCCCTCACCGTGGCCGTCCCCGCGCGCTACATCCATTCCCCCTCCTCGATCCTCGATCTTACCGATTTCGAAAACACCGCCGCTCTCGCGCGGGAAGCGCTGCACCGGCTCCCCCGCGCCTTTGCCCCATGAGGAGACGCACGTGAAAGAGTTGATCCGGAGCCTCACCGAATGCTTCGGCCCGTCGGGACACGAGGCGGCCGTCCGCGAGCTGATCAGGCGCGGGCTTCCCCGCGGCGCGGAGACGCGCGTGGACGCGATGGGCAATCTCATCGTTCATCGCGCCGGCGCGGCGGGCGGGCGGCGGATCATGCTCGCGGCACACATGGACGAGATCGGGATCGTGGTCACGCACGTCGACCAGAAGGGATTCCTGAGGTTCGGGAACGTGGGCGGTGTGCTTTCCATGCCCCTCTCCGGCGGACGCGTCCGCTTCGCCCAGGGCATCACGGGGGTGATCGGCCTGGAAAAGCTGGAGGATCCCTCCCGGGTTCCTTCCCTGGAAAAGTTCTACATCGACGTCGGGGCGCCCGGCCCCGCCGACTGCCCCGTGCGCGTCGGGGACGTGGCATGTTTCCACCGGGACTGCGAGGACCTGGGCACGCGCATCGTGGCCAAGGCGATGGACGACCGGATCGGGTGCGCCATTCTGCTGGAGGTGATGAAGGAGCTCGGCCGTTCTCCGCACGACCTGTACTTCGTCTTCACGGTGCAGGAAGAGGTCGGATTGCGCGGCGCGGGCACCTCGGGCTACGGCGTGGAGCCCGAGATCGCGCTGGCCGTGGACATCACCCTCACGGGCGACACGCCCGAATGCGCGCCCATGGCCGTGGCGCTGGGCGGCGGCCCGGCCGTCAAGATCAAGGACGGCGGCATGCTCGCGCACGCGGGCGTGAAGGACTGGCTGCTGCGCACCGCGGAGGCCGGTGCCATTCCCTGCCAGCGCGAGGTGCTCGTGAGGGGCACGACGGACGCGAGCGCGATCCAGGTTTCCCGCGCCGGGGTGCCGGCCGGCTGCGTCTCGATTCCCACCCGCTACGCGCACTCACCGTCGGAGATGGTGGACTACGGAGACGTGCAGGCGGTCGTGAAGCTCCTGCTGCGCGCGCTCGCGGAGCCCGTCGACATCGGGTAGCGGACCGTGGCGCAGGAGCTCGATCCCAGGATATTCGTCGCCATCGTGGAGGAGAGCCCGGCCTCTGTCATCATCACCGATCCGCTCGGCAATATCGAGTACGTGAACGGGAAGTTCACGCGCCTCACCGGCTACTCGCGGGACGAGGTCACCGGGCGCAACCCCCGCCTGTTGAAGTCCGGCGTGCAGGGGCCCGAGGTGTACCGCGACCTCTGGAAGACGATCTGCGAGGGACGCGAATGGCGCGGCGAGCTGTGCAACCGGAAGAAAAACGGCGAGCTGTACTGGGAGCTCGCCGCGATCTCGGCCGTCCACGGTCCCGACGGCGGCATCGCCCATTTCCTCGGGATAAAAGAGGACATCACCGACAGGAAGAGCATGGAGGAGCTGCTCCGGCAGGCCACGGCGGTTGCCGAGGCGGCCAACCGGGCCAAGAGCCGGTTCCTCGCGGACATGAGCCACGAGCTGCGCACGCCGCTGAACTCGATCCTCGGGTTCGGACAGCTCATGGAGCTGCAGGGCGCCGAGGGTCTCTCCGAGAAGCAGCGGGAGTACCTGCGGTGGATCCGGGAGGGCGGTGAGCATCTCCTGGACATGGTGAACGACGTGCTGGACCTCTCCAAGGTGGAGGCCGGGAAGGTCGAGCTGGAAAAATCCGACATCGACCCCGGGCTCCTCATCCGCCGGGTGCTCACCACCGTGCGCACCCTCGCCGTCAAAAAACACCTGCGCATCGAGCTCTCTGTTCCCGACAACCTGGGAGTCCTGGATGCCGACGAGGTGCGGATCAAGCAGGTGCTCTACAACCTTCTCTCCAACGCCATCAAGTTCACCGCGAGCGAAAAGCGCATCGGGGTGGAGGCGCGCTCGGAGGCAGGCACCCTCGTCCTCCGGGTCTGGGACGAGGGCATCGGCATCCCCGCGGGCGACCTGCCCCGCATCTTCGAGCCGTATGCGCAGTCGCGCTCCAGCAGGAGCGGTGAAGGCACGGGGCTGGGACTGGCCATCGTGAAGCGCCTTGTCGAGCTGCACGAGGGCACCGTTGCCGTGGAGAGCGCGGTGGACAAGGGCAGCAGCTTCACGGTGCGCATTCCCGGCCTGCACCCGCCGGTTGCCGCCGCGGCGGCTGGAGCGGCACCGGGCCGCGGCGCGCACGTGTCGGAGGATGTTCCCGACCTTGCGGGGAAGACGGCGCTCGTGGTCGACGACAGCCCGGCGAACAGGACCCTTATGGAGCGGATCCTCGGCGCCTTCGGGTGCACCGTTCTCTCGGCGGCGAGCGGCGAAGAGGCCCTCCGCACCGCGGACACGTCGCCATGTGACCTGGTCTTCATGGACATCCAGCTCCCCGGAATGAACGGCATAGAGGCGATGCGGAGGCTCC
The DNA here is from genome assembly GCA_049511935.1 of Spirochaetia bacterium. Lineage (GTDB taxonomy): Bacteria > Spirochaetota > Spirochaetia > SZUA-6 > Fen-1364 > Fen-1364. The sequence continues at coordinate 13,507 of JBEKXR010000020.1, forward strand.
GTGAGAAGGGCGTGCGCGGGCCGTTCGTCGCGCTCACCGCTTTCGCCATGAAGGGCGACCCGGAGCGTTTCCTCGCCGAGGGGTTCGACGGGTTCATTGCGAAGCCCGTGCGCATTGCGGAGATCGTCGCTTTCCTGGAGGGTATCTGAGTGCACAAGGCGGGTGTGGGCATCATTGGATACGGCTTCATGGGCAAGGTACACGCCTTCGGCTACCGCAGCATTCCCTTCTATTATGATCCCCCGCCCCTGGAGGTCCGGCTGGTCGGGGTCGCCACCTCGTCCCCCGAGACCGCGGAAGCGGCGCGGCTCCACGGAGGATTCGAGCTCGCAACCTCCGACTGGCGCCGGCTCATCGAGCGCAAGGACATCGCGATCGTCGACATCTGTTCGCCCAATCCCCTCCACGCGGAACAGCTGGAGGCGGCCATGGCCGCGGGCAAGCACATCTACTGCGACAAGCCTCTCACCGTCACCATGGAGGAAGCCGAAGAGGTCCGCGGCGCGTTGGCGGGTTGGAAGGCCATCGGACAGGTGGCATTTCACAACAGGTTCTTCTCCGGGATGCTGCGTGCGAAACAGCTCGTCGACGAGGGGTTCCTCGGCACGCCGATCGGGTTCCGCGCGGTCTACCTGCACTCGGGGAGCGTCGACCCCTCGGTGCCGCTGAAATGGAAGCTGCGCGCCTCCGCGGGCGGCGGGGTCATTCGCGACCTGGGCTCGCATCTGCTGGACCTGGTGGACTGGCTGGCGGGGCCCGTGGTGGAAATCCGTGCCGAGACCCGCATCCTCCATCCGACGCGCCCCGACGGCCGTGGGGGCGTCCAGGCAGTGGACGCGGAGGACCAGGTGATCTTCACCGCAAGGCTGGCCGGCGGCGCACTGGGGACGCTGGAGGCATCAAAGATCGCCACGGGCGCGGAAGACGACCTTCGCCTCGAGATTCACGGCACCCGGGGCGCGATCCGTTTTGACCTCATGCAGCCTGACTTCGTGGAGATGTTCTCCCTGTCGGATGCCGACATGCCGCTGGGCGGATCCCGGGGCTGGAAAAGGGTCCCCGCCCTGCATCGCTACCCGGCCCCGGCGGGCTTCCCTTCGGCCCGGGCGACATCGGGATGGCTTCGGGGACATGTCCATTGCCAGTACACATTTCTCCGGGCGGTGGCGGAGGGCCGACAGACGGATCCCTCGATCTCACGCGGGATCGATGTGCAGCGCCTCATTGAGAGCGCGGAAAAATCCGTAAAGACGGGCGCATGGCAGAAGGTCACTTGGCCTTCTGAAGGTCGGTCGGATCGATCGACCAGGTGAACTCCTTCTTGGCCTTCGGATCGATGGTCAAGTTGAACTTGTACACGTCGTCGTTTTCGTCCACGGCCATCAGGTTGTACTTCACCCTCTCCTTGCCGACCGCGAGCACGAAGCTGTGCTCATCCCCGTCGGCCACGGTGGTCTCCTCGTCGAGGAGATCCACTCCCCAGGCATCCGAATCGCTCGGCGAGACGAACAGATATTGCAGCTCGTGGCCCGTGTTGTTCTCGATGTGCACCGTGGCGAGGGTGAAATCCGGCGCCGTGGAGTTCAGGCTCCTGGGGGTGAGATTGACGCTGGCTTCCTTGCCGTCCGTCATCTCGAAATCGCGGACCTCGAACTTGTTCCCGTTCTCGTCAGTCGCCATGATGTCGAACTTGAACGACTTGTCGGGATAGTGCACGTAGTACCCGAGGGTCGCCCCGTTCTTCAGGAAGTAGTCGGCGCCGATGATGTCGGGACCCCAGAACTGGCTGTCCCCGGGGGAAAGGAAGATCATCTCGATCTTCCCCCCCGTGGTGTTCTGGAACGTGATCTTGTTCAGCTCATCAGGGCTGAATGCGAACACGGCCGCAACGGAAACCGCGGCGAATACGACAGCGGCCAGCATGAACTTGCGCATCGTCCTCCTCCTTCGCGCTGTGCCAGACCAGTCAAGTATAGCCCCGCGCATAGGGGGAGGCAATAAAACCCGCGCCGGACGCTGTGGACGCGGCGCCGATCCGAGGGGACCGCACCCTTCCCGGGGCCACGCGAGTCCGGCTACACTCCGCAACGATGCCGAAGGATTTTCTGTTCACCTCGGAATCCGTCAATGAAGGCCACCCCGACAAGGTCTGCGACCAGATCGCCGACGCGGTCCTCGACAGCCTGCTCGCCCAGGACCCCGCCTCCCGCGTCGCAGTGGAATGCATGATCTCCACCGGCAGCGTTCACGTGGCGGGTGATGTCACCACGAAGGGGTTTGCGGACGTGCAGAAGATCGCCCGGGGAGTCCTCAGGGACGTGGGCTACAGCAATCCGGAGTTTGGCATCGACTGGCAGGACGCGGGCGTCTGGGTCTCCCTGCACGAGCAGAGCAGCGAGATCGCGGAAGGGGTGGACGGCGGGCGCGGCCGCTCCCCGGGGGCGGGCGACCAGGGGATGATGTTCGGCTTTGCCTGCGACGATACCCCCGAGCTGATGCCCCTTCCCATCATGGTGGCGCACCGGCTCTGCATGCGCCTTGCCGAGGTGCGCCGGCAGCGCCTCATCCCGGACCTCGGGCCGGACGGCAAGAGCCAGGTCACCGTGGAATACCGGGGCGGAAAGCCCGCACGAATCGCATCCGTGGTCATCGCCCAGCAGCACGGGAAGAGCATC
>JBEKXR010000021.1:0-16111 GCA_049511935.1 Spirochaetia bacterium
GGAGAAGGCCGAGCCTCTTCTCGCGGAATCCCTCATTGCGATCCTTGCGGTAGGCGAGCTTGATGATATCGGGGTTGAGATGGTTGGTGAGCTTGTAGAAGAAAATCGCATCGTGGTAGGCGTTCTCGATCCGCTGCCTGTTTCGACTCTTGTAGTTGTAGGCGGGATAGATCGTGTTCAGGCCCTTCACCATCGCCTTGATCACCGGGTAGGGGAGGGTTGCACCGCAGCGCACCTTGTTGAGGAAGTCGAACTGCGCGGGGAGCATCCCGTAACGCTCGCGGAGCACCAGGACGTCGAGGATCCGCTCGAGAAAGGGATGCGCGTGGTACATCCGCCTGCTCGCCTCCTCCTTCGGGTCCACCCAGCCGGCGAAATACCCGATGAAGGGATGCGTGAGCCGGTCCAGCGGGGCATGTGTGGTGAATCCGAGAATGAATGCGGAAAGCTCGGAGCTGGGCCCCGCCGACAGGCGCACGGCTTCGCGCACGAGCTCCCGTACGAACGAGCCGTAGCCGTGCCGATGCAGGGCGACCCCGTAACGGAGGCCCGTCGGCATCGTGCGCTGGTTGTGATAGAAGAAGTCCGGTCCCTGGGCGCCGAACCGGAACAGGTTGCCGTGCGTGTCGAGGATTTCATTCGCCTTCTCTCCGAGAGCGCCGCGGAGCGCGTCCTCCGCGAAGAGGAGATGGGCGAAGTGGGACGGCATGAGAAGAACATACTCCATTAGGCGCGGCGTGACAGCACTTGACTTTTTCGCGACCCCCGGTAGTATGTGCCGATATCGCCGCTGTAGCTCAGACGGTAGAGCAACGGACTGAAAATCCGTGTGTCATCGGTTCGATTCCGATCGGCGGCAGTATCCCCCTGCCAGCTCAGACTTTTTTCCCGAACAGACGTGCTGCCGACACTGCGGATTTCTATCCCTTCATGAGCGCGGCCCGTGCGGGCGCGGCCATCCGGGGCTCGAAGATCGTGTCCGGCTGCCAGATCTGCGAGAGCTCCTTCCTGCTCTTCCAGAACCCCGCGGCCAGACCCGCGGCGAATGCGGCGCCCAGCGCCGTCGTCTCGCTGCCGCGCGGGCGGACCAGGGGCATGCCGAGGATGTCGGCCTGGAACTGCATGAGGAAGCCGTTCACCGAGGCGCCGCCGTCGACACGGACCGACTTCAGCGACCTGCCGGCATCTGCCTCCATGGCATCCACGAGGTCCCGGGTCTGGTAGGCGATGCTTTCAAGGGCGGCGCGCACGACGTGCTACTGCCGGGTGCCCCGGGTGATGCCGAACAGGGCGCCGCGTGCATCCGGGTCCCAGTGGGGCGCATCGAGACCGACGAACGCCGGGACAAAATACACGCCTCCGGTATCCGGCACCGAGCGGGCGAGGATCTCTGATTCGGCGGAAGAAGAAAGTATCCGAAGCTCGTCGCGCAGCCACTGGACGACCGCGCCGCCGATGAACACCGACCCCTCCAGGGCATACTCGAGGCCGTCGCCCAGGTCCCAGGCCACGGTGGTGAGAAGCCGGCTGTGTGAGGCGTTCGGGTCCCGGCCCGTGCACAGGAGGCAGAAGCACCCCGTGCCGTAGGTCACCTTCACCATCCCCGGCTCGAGGCACGCCTGGCCCAGCAGCGCCGCCTGCTGGTCGCCCAGCACTCCACGCACCGGTATCTCGGCGCCGAGGAGGCTGCCGGAGGCCACCCCGAAATCGGATGCGGAGGGGACCACCGCGGGAAGCATGGCGGCGGGAATGCCGAGCGCCGAAAGGATCTCCAGGTCCCAGCGGCCCTCGTGAATGTCGAACAGGAGCGTTCGTGAAGCGTTCGAGGGATCCGTGGCGTGCCGCCCGGTGAGCTTCTTCACGAGCCATGAGTCCACCGTGCCGAAACACACCTCTCCCGCCTGAGCTCTCTCGCGCATTCCCGGAATGTTCTCCAGCGCCCACATGATCTTCGTTCCCGAGAAGTAGGGATCGAGCAGGAGCCCGGTGCGCTCCCTGATGACGCGCTCCAGTCCGCGGGCGGACAGGGTACGGCAGATGTCGGCCGTGCGGCGATCCTGCCAGACAAGGGCGGGTCCGATCGGCGCCCCCGTGGCGCGGTCCCAGAACACGGCCGTTTCCCTCTGGCTGGCGATCCCGATCGCGGCGATCCGCGCGGGGTTGATTCTTGCCTCGGCGATTGCCTCGCGCGCGGCGGCAAGCTGGGTGGACCAGATTTCCATCGGGTCGTGCTCCACCCAGCCGGGCTTCGGGTAGATCTGGCGGAAAGGCTTCTGGGCGATGCCGAGAGCCCGGCCCGTGCGATCGAATACGAGGGCACGTGAGCTCGTCGTCCCCTGGTCCAGAGCCAGGATGCAGGGCTCCATATCAACTTCCGGAAGTGTAGGACCCCGACAGCACGCCGTACCCTGCCGCCGCGTTCCACGCGAAGACGCGGAACGTGAATCCTCCCGCGAGGGACGGCACGGATGCCTCGATTGCCTGCACCGAAACAGGCTTCGACACCCCTGCCGAGGGGAAGGCACCGGCGAACTTCCCATCCTTCCCATAGACCCAGATCTCGTGTCCCGCCGCCGCTCCCGATACCCTGATGAGGCCGTTCTCGATGACCGCCGTGGGGTACTTCGCGTCCGCCGCAGAGACGGTGCGGGAGGGCACCGTCAGGGTGTCTTCAACCGTGGCACCTCCATTTGCCTGCAGAAGCACGCGATATTCGCCCGGCGGGATCGGCGTCGCGCCGGGCATGGTGAGGGAGGTGGTGCCGATCCACGTCTCTCCTTCAGCGCTCGACGTCACCCATGAGGTGCTGTCCACTTTCCAGAAAAGCTCGGCCTCGTCGTTGATCACGAAGAATGCGCTGAGGTTCTCCATGCCGTCCGGGTCACTGGCCACAAGGAAGACGCCCAGTGTCTCGGAGTCCGTGTTGGTCGCCGAATCGTGGACGTAGATGACCCTGTCGAAGACGCGGGAGAGCACCGGCGGCTTGCCTGAACACCCCGCGAGCATGAGGAGAGCCGCGGCACATGCGGCTGCCGCCGCGCGGACAGGGCGGATGCTCACGTTCTCTCCAGCACCGACGAGCGGCGGCAGTCCGACAATCTCCGGCGCAGGTAGTCCAGGTCCATGTCCAGTTCCTCCACGAGCTGGAGGAAGAGCTCGTTCGGCACGAGGTTCTGCTCGGTGAACAGGAAGAGGAGGGCCTTCTCCGCAATGCACGACACGCGGAGCGAATTCATCATCATCTCGTCGCCGCGGCCACAGAAGTTCCGGTACAGAAGCGAGCGCTCGAGGCTGCCCTGGATGAGCGCGAGCTCTTCCCGCAGGGGACCCGGCTCCCCGCGAGATGCCTGTTCGCCGAGCGGCTTCAGGTTGAGGAACGTGTACTCCTTGCCCGGAAGGTAATGATGATCGTCGCAGCGCGTGCAGTAGTTCGGTTCCCGCGGATCGTCGACCTCCCGATCGCCGCCGATCACCAGCAGGGGGTCGAAATACAGCGCCGGGCACTCCCGTCCGTCGACCATGTAGAAACGGTACGTGTAGAAGGAGTCCTGCAGGCACTCGGGGTGCTCGCAGTACGCGGTAAGCGGGAACACGTCAGTAGCGGTATCCAGGAGCAGGCGCGCGGTGGTGTTGAAGATCTCCCGGCGGAAGTTCAGAACGAGCGAGGGAAAGATGAAGGTGAGCCCCCGTGTCCGGGAAGCCCTCTCCACGACGTAGGCGAGCCTCTCTTCGTAGAACGACGCCTCGTCGATGACCCACGTCCCCGCCGCGGGATTTGCCTCCATGACGCGCTCCAGGTCGAAAGAGCTGGAAATCTCCGCGATATTGCTCCCGCAGCGGACGAATCCACCGCGGTAGGGCAGGGCGTCCGGGGGGTAGTCGGGAAACCTCTTGCTGTCCAGCGCCGAGCGGATGAAGAAGACGATCCTCCGATCGGCCCCGTCGGTCCGTGTCCGGGAGGCCGCCTCGCCGGTTTTCTTCCGGGCCACCTCGGAGTCACGCCAGATGCGCGCGGAGAACTCCGTCTTGCCGGAACCCATCGAGCCGATGACGAGGATGCGCCGCGAGGCCCGGGAGAAATCGAAATGGTTGAAGGAGTGGTGAACCTTCACCTCGGGAAACCCGAGGCTCTTGAGGAAGGTTCTGGTGTCCCGGTCGTCCGTTGCCGCTTCCATTCGCCCAGAGGATACTCCGCGGCACCGGAAGTGACAAGATTGACACGGTGCCGGAATCGACCTACGGTGCGGAAACACCAATGGCGTTGAATGAATCACAGGTAAAGGGCCTGAAAGGCCTGACCGCCGAGCGCGCCGTGCACGTGCTGCGCACGGAGGGTCCGAACGAGCTGCCCTCTTCGAAAAAGCGCGGGATCATCGGCATCGTCTTCGAAGTGGTGAAGGAGCCGATGTTCCTTCTCCTCCTGGCATGCGGCCTGATCTACCTCTTCCTCGGAGAAATCCAGGAGGCGGTCATGCTGCTGGGATTCGTCATCGTGATCATGGGAATCACCATCTACCAGGAACAGAAAACAGAGAACACGCTGGAGGCCCTCCGCGACCTCTCGAGCCCTCGCGCGCTCGTCATCCGCGATGGGGAACGGCACAGGATCGCGGGCCGCGACGTGGTACGCGGCGATCTCATCGTGCTCTCCGAGGGGGACCGGGTCCCCGCCGATGCCGTGCTGCTCTGGGGGGTGAACCTGTCGGTGGACGAGTCGCTTCTCACGGGCGAATCCGCGGCGGTGCGCAAGAGCGCGGGAGACTCCTCGCAGATCCTGCAGAGGCCGGGCGGGGAGGATACCCCGTTCGTGCACTCGGGAACCCTCGTCGTGCACGGCCAGGGGGTCGCCGAGGTGAAGGCAACCGGCGCCTCGTCGGAAATCGGGCGGATCGGGAAGGCCCTGCAGACGCTGGAGCAGGAGCAGACTCCGCTGCAGCGCGAGACGGGCATCATCGTCCGCACGATTTTCATCGGAGCCCTCGCCCTGTGCGCAGTCGTCGTGGTCGTCTACGGCATCACGCGCGGGAACTGGCTCCAGGGAATACTCTCGGGCGTGACCCTCGCGATGGCAATGCTGCCGGAGGAGTTCCCGGTCGTTCTCACGATCTTCCTCGCCCTCGGCGCCTGGCGCATCTCGCAGAAGAACGTGCTGGCGCGAAGGATGGCCGCCGTGGAGTCCCTCGGCGCGGCGACGGTCCTGTGCACCGACAAGACCGGCACGCTGACGCAGAACCGGATGAAGATCCGCATGCTGCGCGCGGCGGGCCGGTCCCTCGACCTCGAGGAGTCGAAGGGCTCGCTGCCGGAAAGCTTCCACGAGCTTCTCGAATATGGAATCCTCGCGAGCCAGGAGGATCCCTTCGACCCGATGGAAAAGGCGCTGCACGAAGTCGGTGAGGCGACACTGACCGACACGGAGCACCTTCATGACAACTGGACCCTCGTCCAGCAGTACCCCCTTTCGCGCGAGCTGCTCGCCCTCTCCCATGTCTGGCGGTCAGTGGCCGGGGCCGGCTACGTGGTCGCCACCAAGGGCGCGCCCGAGGCGATCGCGGACCTCTGTCACTTCGACGCCTCCGCCACGGCGTCCCTGGCCCGGGACGTGCACGAGATGGCGGACCGGGGCCTCCGGGTGATCGGGGTGGCGCGCGCGGGATTCGGCAGAGCCGAGCTGCCGAACATCCAGCACGAGTTCGTGTTCCAGTTCATCGGCCTCATTGGCCTGGAGGACCCGATCAGGCCCACCGTGCCGGCGGCGATAGCGGAATGCGCGGAGGCGGGCATCGCCGCGGTGATGATCACGGGCGACTACCCGGTGACGGCCCAGAAGATCGCGCGCCAGATCGGGATGCGGGACTGGGCCAACGTGGTCACGGGGCAGGAGCTTGCCCGGATAGGGACGGAGGAGCTTCGCGAACGGGTGAAGGGGGCCGCGATCTTCGCGCGGGTCGTGCCCGAGCAGAAGCTCCTGATCGTGGAAGCCTTCAAGGCGAATGGGGAAATCGTGGCGATGACCGGCGACGGCGTGAATGACGCGCCGGCGCTGAAGAGCGCGCACATCGGAGTGGCGATGGGCGAGCGCGGAACAGACGTGGCCCGCGAGGCATCCGACCTTGTGCTCCTCGACGACGACTTTTCCTCCATCGTGGCCGCGGTCCGGCTGGGCCGCCGGATATTCGACAATCTGAAAAAGGCGATGGCCTACATCGTCAGCGTGCACATCCCCATCGCCCTTGCCTCTCTTCTCCCGGTGCTCCTGAACTGGAAGGAAATGATCCTCTTCCCCGTGCACATCGTGTTCCTCGAGCTGATCATCGATCCGGCGTGCTCGATCGTCTTCGAGGCGGAGCCGGCCGAGCCGGATATCATGAAGCGCAAACCGCGGAGCGCCTCAGACAGGCTTTTCGGCCGGCAGAGCCTTGTCAGGAGCGCCCTGCAGGGGATCGTCGCGTTCGGGATGGTCTTCGGAGTGTTCGAGGCGTCTCTCTTCCTGGGTGAGACCGTGGCCCATGCCCGCACGCTCGCCTTCATTACGCTGATCGTCGCGAACCTCTGTCTCATCCTGACCAACAGGAGCTGGCAGCAGAGTCTCTTCGCCTCCCTGGTGGTTCCCAACCGCGCCCTCCTCTGGGTCGTGGGCAGCGCCCTCGCATTCCTCGGTCTCGTGGTGTACGTCCCCGGCCTGCGGGACCTCTTCCATTTCGCCCCCGTGAGCCTGCTCGATATCCTGATCGCGCTTGCCGCGGGGCTCGTGAGTGTCACATGGTTCGAGATCGTGAAGAGGTTCAGAAGAGCGGGAGCTGAGTATCGCGTCGGGAACGGGGGATCCCGTTGATGCGCGATCCCGCCGGGATATCATCCAGGTACCGGCTCGGCACCGCATCGGTGAGCAGGCCCCGCGCCATCCTGCGCCGGCAGTGCGAAATGCAGAGCACGTCCCTCGCGCGCGTCATTGCCACGTAGAACAGTCTCCGCTCCTCCCCATGATCCACTCCCCGCCGGTCCTCGAGGGGGGTGATTCCCTCCTCTGCTCCCGCGATGAACACCACGGGGAACTCCAGGCCCTTTGCGGCGTGGAATGTGAGCAGGGAGACCCTCTGCGGGGCGCGCGGCGCCTCGCTCTCCCGGGTGCAGAGAGACACGTGGGCAAGGAAGGATGAGAGATCCGTCCCGTGGCGCGCCGCGGCCGTCCGGATCACCTCCTCGCCGAGTGCAATCTCCGGAGCCGAGCGGTCGAGGGGGATGATCGGCCCGGCAATGAGATCCAGTGCCGCGCAGATGCCGGCGGTGGAGGCTGCGTGCGAAATCTCGGGGCCGCGCGCGAGGATTTTCTCCGCAGCCCCCGGGCGGGCCGCCAGGACCCGGCTCGACACAACGTCGCCAGGATTCACAACGAGCCTCAGCGCCGCCACGACCGACCGGAACGGCTCTTCCTCGGAGAGCGGCGAATGCACCCCTATGGAGAGTGGAAGACCGGCGTTCCGCAGGCCGGGAAGGAGAGAGTCGCGGACGGCCCTCGTGCGTGCGAGCACGGCGATTTCCGAGAAAGCGTACCCGCCCGGCGCGCGCGTGCGGGCATCATCCACGGAAACCGAATCGACTCCACCGACGAGGTCACGTATCTCCGAGGCAATGAACCGGCCTTCCTCGGCCGGGTCGTCACAGGTGATGATGCGCACCTTCGTGCCGTGGGCGCGGGTGGCGGACAAAGCCGGCGCTCCCGGTGCCCTCTCCACGGAAATCACCGCATCGGCCGCGGAGACGATCGCCGCCGCCGAGCGGTAGTTCTGCAGCAGCGGAAAGGCCGTCGCGCCCGTCGCTCCAGCGAACTCGAAGAAGAGCCTCCTGTCGGAGCCGCGGAACCCGTAGATGGCCTGGTCCGGATCGCCGATGCAGAACACCCCCTCCGCGCTTTCGGCGAGAAGGCGCAGCAGCTCGAACTGGGGCTTGTTGATGTCCTGCAGCTCGTCGACCGCGATTGCGCGATAGCGGCCCTGGATGGCCGACAGCAGCCCGCTGTTCGAGCGCAGAGCGTCGAGGAGACCCGGGACGAGAGAAGAGACGTCGGCGGCCCCGATCCCGGCGAGGGTGTGCTCATATCTCCGCATGACTTCGAGGATGTCGGCATCCGGCTCCTCGACTCCTTCCCATGCCCGCTCCATGCGCTCCGCGAGCGTCCGCAGCCTCAACGCCCCTTCCTGCGGCAGCATGTCCAACAGTATCGTCATCCGATCGGATGGTGAGAGGACAGAGAGCAGCCGCGGCGAGTCTTCCCGGAGCACCGACCAGCAGAACGAGTGGAAGGTGGCGGTCGTCACATCCGCCGCTCGTTCCGGCGCCAGGACCGAGATCCTCTCAGCAAGCTCGGCTGCCGCCCGGTTCGTGAAGGTGAGCGCGAGGACGCGGCCCGGAGCCCTCGCGACCCAGCTGGCGAGCAGGCGCGTCTTTCCCGAACCGGGCCCGGCCGTCACCAGGATGCGGCGCGCCCCGGATGAGAGGATCGCCTCCTGGTCGCTGTCGAGGATTCCGGCGGTCTCGGCGGGGTCCTTGCGACGGGGCGTGACCGGGACGGGGGTCTCCGCGAACTCCCTGGGCTTTTTCTTCGCGCGCGCGGGCGGAGGGAAAAGCTCGTCCTGGCCCCGAAGTCGCGCGAGCTCCTCCTCGTCGAAGACCCGGATGACCCCGAACTCCCCATCGTAGCCCGGGGTGGAATTGGTCTTTCCCTCTCTCATCCGGCGGATGGCTTCGGCCAGGAGCGGGCCCTGCGATCGGGCGATCTCCTCGACCGGCGTGTCCAGGAGCAGGGCGTACTCGCACCCGAATGAGCCGATGAGCCGAGAGTACGCGGCACCCACGGCACGCGAGCCGGTGCCGGTCCCGGCGAGCTCGGCGAGCACCTCGGGCAGGGGAATGAGGGAGCGGTAGCCTTCGCCCGCCCGCGGCTGCAAAGGGGTGCGCCGATCGGCCAGCCCGAGAATCCGGCTGAGCACTCCCACGGTGAGCGGCGTGCCGCACACCGGGCAGTTCCCGCCTGACCGGGCCGTCTCTTCCGGGTCCATGCAGACGCCGCATTTCCTGTGGCCGTCGTAATGGTACTTGCCCTCCTCGGGGTAGAACTCGACCGTTCCGAGGAACCCGGCACCCGTCCGCAGGGCGGTCGTCACTCCCTGCCAGCTCGGCTCGACGTCGAGCAGGTTCGCCTCCCTTCCGAGATTTCCCGGCGAGTGCGCGTCGGAATTGGAAACCAGGCGGTAGCGGTCGAGGGCGCTCCACCGCCAGTTCATCGCCGGGTCGGACGAGAGGCCCGTCTCCAGCGCGAAGATGTGGGGAGTGAGATCCTCAAAGCATTCCTCGATCCGGTCGAAGCCGGAACGGGATCCGAAGAGGGAAAACCACGGCGTCCAGATGTGGGCGGGGATGAGAAAACCGTCGCCCGCCGTCTCGAGGACAAGGGACAGAAGGTCCTTCGGGTCGAGCCCGAGAATCGGCCTGCCGTCGGAGGCGATGTTGCCGATTGCCGCCAGACGCACGCCGAGCCGGCGCGCGTCATCCAGGGACCGCACGCCGATCAGGGTGTGCACCTTGCGCACGCGCCCGTGTTTCTTGTAGATCGAGCTGATTTCCGTCGTAAGCGCGAATCGGACGTCGCGGTCGGCGGGCGATGCGCCCTCCAGCGGGGATTCCCGGGGCGCGTCCCGCAGGATGAAGAGCCCGTCCTTCTCGATCAGCCGCGATGAAAGCTCAGCGAGCCACCGGGGATGCGTGAAATCCCCTGTCCCGACGATGTCGATTCCCTTGACCCGGGCCCAGCGGTGGTACCCGTCGAGGTCAGCCTCCCTGCTCGTTGCCCGCGAATACCGGGAATGCACGTGCAGGTCGGCGACGAGCCTCATTGCGCCGATTTTGCGAAAGCCGCCCTTATCTCGTCCTTGGCCGCGTCCAGCGCGTCACCGTACTTCGCGTCCAGCTGCGAGAGGTACTGCCTGATGATCGACTGGAACTCGGGATCCGCCGCGGGGTTGATCTTCACCTGCCTTCCCATCTGCCGGGATAGATCGTCTTCCTTCTTCTTCAGCTTCGGCGCGTACTGGCGCTCCACGGCCTCCACGACGCGCTTTCGCTCCGCCACGTACTCCTTGAAGAAGCCCTCCAGCTGGGTGAAGATCATCCCGATCTTGCGCGTATCCGACACGATCGCCGCCACCACCTCGCCGAACCGCTTCGTGTCCTTCATGGCGAACTCGTCCAGGGGGAGCACGAGATTGGCGAGGAGAGACTGCATCAGGCCCTCCTTGACGAACTTCACTTGTGCGGCGTCGTACCCTTTGAGAGTACCCTTCAGGTCGAAGGAGGGATCGTCCAGCACTTTCGAGGCGAGCTTCCTGCCCTCGTCACGGAGCCGATTCTGCTCCACGAGCTCCTTGTTGGCTTCAATGCCTTTCGAATTCTCCATTGCAATTTCCAGCGCGGATTTTATGACACCCATGCGTGGCAATGTAATCGCACCCGGTCATCGAATCAAGCCCGTACGATCGAAGAGAAGCGTTTCACTCTCCGTCACCACGCCGTCCACGGGCTGGTCCGTTCCCGCGTGGGGCACTTCGTCGACGAGCTGATTCGAGAAGCAGACGCCGATGACGACGCACCTCGCACCAGACGCGCGCGCGCGAGCGAGGAAGCGGTCGTAGTAGCCTCTCCCCCGACCGAGTCGGTTGCCCTTCCTGTCAAAGGCGAGGCCCGGGGCGGAGACGAGGATCCTCCCCGCGCGCGCGGGCTCGAGGGCCGGCCACGCCGGATCCGGGACGGGAATGCCCCAGCGGTCCCGCGGCGGCATAGGGGCATCAGGAGGCAGCACGAGGAAACGGATATCCCCCGCCTCGATGCGGGGAACGGCGACCGATTTGCCACCCGAATGAGCGGCACGGATCATTCCGTCGGTTGCGATCTCGCGCGGCATGGACAGAAAGGAAAGCAGCACATCCATCCAGATCCAGGCGCCGGTCTCCTCGAGCCGTCGAGCGATCTTCGCGCTCCGCTCCGCGAGGTCATCATCGCTCATCGCCTCGAGAAACCTCCGCATCGCCCTGCGCATTTCGGCCTTGTTCATGATACAGTGATACGTATCCAAGGAGGGCGACGCAAGTGCAGTCAGCTCGGCAGGCGCAGCCGGACCTCTGGGACCGCGTGCGCGGGAGCATCATCGGGGGCAACGCGTTTCTCGACACGCCGTTCGGCCGGCGGCGGCTTACCTACGCGGACCACACCGCGTCGGGCCGCGCGGTGACGATCATCGAGGATCAGCTCCGTGCCGCCCTCGAGCTGTACGGGAATACGCACACGGAAGACGATGCCACGGGGACCATCACCTCCGGGCGCCTGCGAGAGGCCGAGGCGCTCATCAAGAGACTGGTCGACGCGGGACCCGAGCACAAGATCGTCACCGTCGGCGCGGGCACGACCGCCGCCGTCCACCAGCTCCAGCAGATTCTCGGGATCTACCTGCCGCCCGCCGGCCGCGATTTCTTCCAGGCGCGGGATGAAGAGAGCCGGCCGGTGGTTTTCGTGGGTCCGTACGAGCATCACTCCAACGAGGTGTCGTGGCGGGAATGCTACGCCGAGGTGGTGGAGATCGAGCTCACCGGCGACGGTCTCCTGGACCTGGACGACCTCTGCGCGAAGGCAGGCAGCGCCCGCTGCGCGGGGCGGCGGAAGATCGGCGCTTTTTCGGCCGCCTCCAACGTCTCCGGCGTCACCACCCCCGTCTACGACGTGGCCCGGATCCTTCACGACAACGGCGCGCTCGCATTCTTCGACTTCGCCGCGGCCGCGCCCTACGTCCAGATGGATATGCGCCATGATGCCCGGTCGTACTTCGACGCGCTGTATTTCTCTCCCCACAAGTTCCTCGGGGGGCCCGGAAGCTGCGGGGTTCTCATTTTCCACGAGGGGATCTACCGCGCCGACCTGCCGCCGACGGTCGGCGCCGGGGGCACGGTGGACTTCGTCGGCTTCGAGGGCCAGGCCTACAGCACGGACATCGAGGTCAGGGAAAATCCCGGCACTCCCGGGATCCTGCAGACACTGCGGGCCGCCCTGGCGATGGAGCTGAAGGAGATGCTCGGTCCCGAGAGGATCGCGGCCCACGAGTCCGAGCTTGCGCGCCTCGCCCATGCCGCGCTGTCCGCCCACCCCGGCATCGACCTGATGGGAGGCGTCGGGCCCGAGAACCGTCTCCCCATCTTCTCCTTCAACGTGCGCGTGGGCTCATCCTGGCTCCACCCCCGGTTCGTCACCACCCTCCTCAACGACCTGTTCGGGATCCAGAGCCGCGCCGGCTGCTCGTGCGCCGCTCCCTACGGCCACAGGATCCTTCACATCGACGAGCGCAAGTCCCAGGAGCTGCGACGCTCCATCATGTGCGGGAACGTCGGGCTGAAGCCGGGGTGGGCCCGGGTGAACTTCCATTTCCTGCACACGGAGGAGGAGGTGGATTTCATCTGCCGTTCGATCCTCTTCGTGGCCGAGCACGGGAAGAAGTTCCTGCCGCTGTATCGCTTCGACCTGCGATCGGGCGCGTGGCGCCACAGGGAGTTCGTCCCCTCCCGGATTCCCTTCGGGCTGGAGCAGGCGCTTGCCGGGGAACCGACCCGGCTGCACCGTGAAGAACAGCCGGACCTGGGACGGCTTTTCCAGGAGTACCTCGCCGAGGCACAGCGTCGTGCCGATTCGATCGCCGAGGCCTGGTCGGAGAGCGAGCTGAAGACCACCGAAGAAGACCTGATACCATTCGTCTACGTCTAGCGGAGGTACGGCATGGCGGGGACACCAGGGGCAGCCGCGTCGCCTCTCTTCGAGCCGGTTCGCATCAGGAGCGCTCATACCCTGAAGTGGCTCGCGCGCAGCGACGTGTCCGAAGAGTTCCGCGCCCGCCTTCCCCAGGCTCCCCGGGGCGCCTGCGTCTTCCGCGGCATCCCCTTCGATGCCGGCCGGATCCTCGCTCTGAATGACAAGCCCGGCCGGGTCTCCCTCGGAGGGAGGAAGGCCCGATGGCTGGTGTTCCTCCACACCTCCGACGCGCGGCCCCTGGACGGGAACCCCGAGGGGTTCATTTCCCCGATGCGGGGCGAGGGTCGGCTCGGGGAGCTCGCCTGCACCTACCGCGTTCGCTTCGGGGATGGATCGGAGACGGCCGTCCCCATCCGCCGGCGTTTCCAGATCGGGTCGTTCACGAAGCGCTGGGGGGAGAACTCCTTCGAGGCCGTTGCGCATCTCGCGCCTCACCCCGTTCGCCCCCCTCACGAGCAGCTCCGCCCTTCCTGGGGTTCCAGCCAGACGAGAGTCGATCCCGGGGACACGGGAGATTTCCTGGCATGGATGTATGCCTGGGAGAATCCCCGGCCGGACGCGGCGATGGATTCTCTTTTTTGCGAGCCGTCGAGCGGAACTGTCGTGCTGTTCGGCGTCACGGCGGGCGCGGTGGACTCCCATCCGCTTCGCTGGGAGCCGCGGCGGAAAGCGCTCCTCACGCTGCCGACTGACCAGGAGTCTTCGTTTCGCCTCGACGAGGCGGGGCTCCTCGAGGCAGTGAAGCTCGACCTCGGTCAGGTGATCTCGGCGATTCCCCAGCCGCTGTACCCGGACGCAGAATGGGAAACCGGGTTCAACAACCAGCTTCCCGAAACATCGAAGAACAAAGTGCTCCTGGATTACACGTCGCATCCTCAAGCCCTCTTCCATTTTCCGTCCCGTGCTCCCCTGCCGGTTGCCCGCCTGAGCGGGGAAGGCGTCGCGGGAAAACTGCGCGTCGTTCCGCCGTCCACCCGGCGCGTCGCGCTTCGGGTCGTGGAAAAGGGCAGCCGAGCTCCCGTTCCCGTCAAGCTTCACGTTCACGGGACCGCCGGGGAGTACCTGGCCCCGGTCGACAGGCACCGGATTCCCAACCCGGCCTGGTTCGAGGACTACAGCGTCGATTTCGTCCACCGGGGGGATGCCGGTCACAAGGGCGAGCACTGGTGCACGTACATATCCGGGGAAACGACGATCGATGTTCCCCCCGGCACCGTGTTCGTCGAGGTCGCCAGGGGATTCGAGATCCGGCCCGTGAGGAAAAGGGTCACGGTCGAGGCGTCGACCGAGCGGATCGAGATCGAGCTTGAGCGGGTCCTCCCCTGGCGGCAGAAGGGCTGGATCACCGCCGATACCCACGTGCACTTCCTGTCTCCCGCTTCTGCGCTCCTGGAGGGCAGCGCCGAGGGCGTGAACGTCGTGAACCTCCTTGCCAGCCAATGGGGCGAGCTCATGACCAACGTCGGGGACTTCGACGGGAAGACGACGTGGGGCTCGCGCGAGGCGGGCGGAGACGGGGAACACCTCGTGCGCGTCGGCACGGAAAACCGCCAGCACGTGCTCGGCCACATCTCCCTCCTCGGGTACGGCGGCGGCATCATCGCGCCCATGACCACGGGCGGTCCCGACGAGTCGGCCCTCGGGGACCGGGTGGAGATCCTCCTCAGCGAATGGGCGGAGGCGTGCAGGGGCAAGGGGGGAATTGTCGTGGTTCCTCATTTCCCCCAGCCCCGCGCCGAGCACGCCGCGGCGATCGTGGCAGGGAAGATCGACGGCATCGAGATGACCAGCTGGGGCGACCTGTACTCCGGCATCAGTCCCTACTCCTTGTCCGACTGGTACCGCTACCTCAACTGCGGCCATCTCGTGGCGGCGGTGGGCGGCACCGACAAGATGAGCGCGGACACTGCCATCGGCACGGTGCGCACGTACGCGCGCATCCGGCAAGGACTTCCCTTCACCTACGATGAATGGAAGATGGCCGTACGCCGCTGCGAGACCTTCGTCACGTACGGCCCCCTCATGGAGTTCTTCGTGGACGGAAAACCGATGGGGAGCAGGATCCAGGCGGGCCCCACCGGGGGTACCTTCGACGTCTCATGGACGGCCGCGAGCGTGACCATCCCGATGAGCAGGGTCGAGCTGATCGTGAACGGTGAGATCAGGCAGTCCATCGCCGTCGATGAGTGGGACGCGCAGGGAAACTTCCAGTTGAAGCTCGACCGTTCATCCTGGGCGGCACTGCTCGTCCGCGGGAAATACCCCGACAGGCCCGAGATCGTGGCCGCCCACTCATCGCCGGTGATGATCGAGGCGGGAGACGGCCCCCTGTTCGCGGCGGCGGACGCGCTGACGATCCTCGAGCAGATCGAGGGCGCGCTCGCATACCTGGACACCGTGGGAACGCGCGCGGAAACCGCGGCGTACAAGCGCATGAGGCTCGTGCTGGAGTCGGCTCACCGGGGCCTCCACAACCGCATGCATCAGGCCGGTCACTACCACGAGCACACGACCGCACAGGATCACGAGGGACACGATCATGGGTAGTTCGCTGGCCGAGCTGGTCTTTCTGCCGCGGCCGCGGGAGATCCGCGCGCGCGAGGGCGGATTCACCCCGAGGCCGGGCACGCGGATCGTCCTTTCCGGGGAGGCGAAGTCGCTGCTGCAGCCCGCGTTTCGATTGAAGAAAACGGCGGCCCGCGCACTCGGCATGGAGTGGCCCCTCGGAGCCGGCCCGGCGGGTGCGGGGAAAGTCTGCATCACGTTGAAAGTCGAGCAGGACCGTCTGCCGGCGCAAGGCTACCGCCTCTCCATCGGTCCGTCCGGCATCGATTGTGCCGGCAGTGACCTGGCCGGACTGTTCTATGCCGCTGCCACGCTCATTCAGATCCTCCGCCAGTGCCCGTCCCTGCTTCCTTCAGGTGAGATCGTTGACTGGCCCGATTTCCCTGTTCGGGGAGTGATGCTCGACATTTCGCGCGACAAAGTCCCGAGCATGGAGACGCTTCTTTCCCTGGCGGATCTCCTGGCCGGCATGAAGGTCAACCACCTGCAGCTGTACACCGAGCACACCTTCGCGTACTCGGGGCACCGCGAGGTGTGGGCGGATGCGAGTCCCATGACGGCAGAACAGGTCCTCCTCCTGGATGCGTACTGCCGCGAGAGATTCATCGAGCTGGTTCCCAACCAGAACTCCTTCGGGCACCTGCAGAAGTGGCTCACCCTGCCCCGGTACCGGGATCTCGCCGAATGTCCCGAGGGCTTC
>JBEKXR010000022.1:0-15928 GCA_049511935.1 Spirochaetia bacterium
AGGGTGGGGCCCTGGGGCCTCCTGCAGACTCTTGCCGACACAGGGAAGATGCTCATCAAGGAGGACATCGTCCCCGACGCGGCCGACCGTGCGGTTTTCCGTGCGGCCCCGCTCCTCGTTCTTGTCTCCACGTTCATGCTCTTCGTCGTCCTCCCTTTCGGCAAAGGGCTGGTGCCGGCGGACCTCAACGTCGGCCTCGTGTATTTCCTCGCGATCGGCGGGTTGTCCGTCATCGGAATCCTTGCCGGCGGCTGGGCGTCAAACAACAAGTACTCCCTCATGGGCGGCATGCGCTCCGCGGCGCAGATCGTGAGCTACGAGGTTCCCGCCGTCCTCACGGTGCTGTCAGTCGCGCTGCTCGCCGGTTCCCTCAAGTTGGGAGACATCGTGCGGGCTCAGCCCGCGTACGGCTACGTCCTGCTGCAGCCGATCGGGTTTCTGCTGTTCCTCACAGCATCGAACGCGGAGATCAACCGGGGACCCTTCGACCTGCCCGAGGCGGATTCCGAGCTGGTCTCGGGCTTTCTCACCGAATACAGCGGGATGCGCTTCGCGTTCTTCCTGCTTGCCGAGTACACGAACCTGTTCCTGTCCGGGGCCTTTGCCGCCACGCTCTTCCTCGGGGGATGGCGCGGCCCCCTGCTGCCGCCCGTCGCGTGGTTCCTGCTCAAGAGCTACTTCGTGGTGTTCCTCCTCATCTGGGTCCGCTGGACCTTCCCGCGGCTGCGCGTGGATCACCTGATGGAGCTCTCCTGGAAGGTGCTCCTCCCCCTGGCCCTGGCCAATCTCCTGGTCACCGCCGTACTGGTGAAGGTGCTCTGATGGAAGCCCCCGCGAGGTACGGCCCTCTTCGCAGTGTTCTCTCGGGCATCGCTTCGCTCGGGAAGGGCCTGTGGATCACCCTCTCGTACATGTTCCGCGCGCCGATCACGGTGCAGTACCCCGAGCAGAGGGTCGTCCTGCCCCTGCGGTTCCGTGGAAGGCTCGTGATGCCGATCGATCCGGAGAAGGGGAGCACCAGGTGCACCGCTTGCGTGAGGTGCGTGAGGATCTGCCCCAATCACTCGATCGATGTCGTCAAGGACACCGGTCCGGACGGCGCGCCCCTGTCGAAGCCGGCGAAATACCTCTACAACCTCGGCACGTGCATGTTCTGCAACCTCTGTGTCGAAGTGTGCCCCTTCTTCGCGCTGGTGATGTCCGACGAGCACGAGCTGGCAACGACGGACAGGAAAGGTCTCGTGCTCGACCTGGTGACGGAGAAGCACCATCTCACCGGGAAGAAGGCGGTGTGGTGGCAGCGGAAGTTCCGCGGCCTTGAGCCGGAGGACTGAGGAATGGCGGAGACGATCCTGTTCTATGCCCTGGCTGCCCTCCTCCTCCTGAGCGCGGGTCTCGTCGTGACCGTGCGCAACATTTTCCATGCCGCCCTCTACCTTGCGCTCGCCCTCTTCGCGGTCGCCGCCCTGTACGTCATGCTCGGCGCGTATTTTCTCGCCGCAATCCAGGTCCTCATCTACATCGGGGCCGTGGTAGTGCTCGCCATTTTCGTCATCAACCTCACGCGCACCGTCACCGGCGCCCCGGTGACGCTGACACGCCGCTGGGTGATCCCCGCCGCGCTCGTTTCCGCGCTCACCGCGAGCCTTATCGTGGTCGCGCTGCTGAAATCGGCGGGCCCCGCCGGCGTGCCGGCGGACGTGTCCGCGAACCTCGCCGGGCAGGACACCGCCGCTGTGCTGGGCCGGCGCCTCCTCGGCGATTTCGTGCTTCCCTTCGAGCTCGTGTCAGTCCTTCTCCTCTCCGCCCTGATCGCCGCGATCGTCATCGTGGGCAAGGACCAGGAGGAGGAGAAGTGAACGTGACGCTCACGCACTACCTCGTGCTCGCCGCGCTCCTCTTCTGCCTCGGGGTCTACGGGGCGATCACGCGGAAGAACGCGATCGGGATCCTCATGGCGCTGGAGCTCGTGTTCAACGCGGTGAATCTCACGCTCGTTGCCGCGGGCAGGTTTCGACCGCAGCCGGACGCCGTGGGCCAGCTCTTCGCACTGTTCGTCATCGCGGCCGCGGCGGCAGAGAGCGTGCTGGGGCTCGCGATCATCCTCGCAATCTATCGCCGGCGGCTCATCGTGAACGCCGACGAGATGGATCTCATGAAGAACTGAGGAGGACGAGGTGGCCGATCCTGTCGTGCTGGCACTCGCTGTACCCCTGTGTCCCCTGGCGGCATTCGGCCTCACGTGGCTCCTCGCCCGGGGCCGCCCCGCTGCCGGCGCCGCCCTCTCTCTCTCCGCAATCGCCTTGTCCTTCCTCCTCGCCGTGGTCCTGCTCTGGGGCCAGGTCCATGCGCCGGGCACGATTCAGGCTGATATTCCCTGGATGCCGCTCGGGCGCCTCGTCATCCGCATGGGGATCCTCCTGGACCCGCTCAGCGCGCTGATGATGGTGATCGTCACCGGGGTGAGCCTGCTCGTGCAAGTCTACTCCCTCGGGTACATGCGGGGAGACCCGGGGTTCGCGCGTTTCTTCTCTTACCTCTCGCTCTTTTCCTTCTCAATGCTCGCCCTGGTCCTGGCCGACAACTTCATCCTCCTGTACATGGCATGGGAGCTCGTGGGGCTGTGCTCCTACCTGCTCATCGGGTTCTGGTACGAGAAGCCGGAGGCGGCGCGCGCGGCGAAGAAGGCGTTCGTGGTGACGCGCGTCGGAGACCTCGGGTTCCTCGTGGGCATCCTCGTGCTGAGCCTCATGGCCGGGACCTTCGATTTCGCCGCGGTCGCCCGGTTCATCGGCGCGGGAAGCGTGCCGCAGGGACAGGTCACCCTCGTCGTGCTCCTGTTGTTCTGCGGCGCGGTGGGAAAGAGCGGCCAGTTCCCGCTTCACGTCTGGCTGCCCGACGCGATGGAGGGGCCCACGCCGGTTTCGGCGCTCATCCATTCGGCAACCATGGTGGCCGCGGGGGTGTTCATGGTGGCCCGGCTGTACGGGATCTTCCAGGCCAGCGCCGACGCCCTGCGCGTGGTGGCGGGCCTGGGCGCCTTCACCGCGGTGTTCGCCGCGGCCATTGCGCTCGCGCAGGACGACATCAAGAGAATCCTCGCCTACTCCACGATCAGCCAGCTGGGCTACATGATGCTCGCGCTGGGCGTCGGCGGATACGGGGCCGGCCTCTTTCATCTCACCACGCATGCGGCGTTCAAGACCCTGCTCTTCCTCGGCGCCGGATGCGTCATCCACGCGGTAGGCACGAACGACATCCGGCAGATGGGGGGACTGGGGCGGCGGATGCCCGTCACGGCCGTCACCTTCGCAGTGGCCGTCCTGGCGATTGCCGGCATCTTCCCGCTGTCGGGTTTCTGGAGCAAAGACGAGATCCTTCAGGCGGTCCGCGCCGGCGGACATCCCGTGCTGTACGTCATTGCGCTTGGCACGGTTTTCCTCACGGCGGTGTACATGTCGCGGCTCTACTTTCGCGTGTTCGCCGGCACTCTCCGGAAGGACGCTTCGCCGCATGAGTCACCCGCCGTCATGACCGTGCCACTTCTGATCCTTGCGCTCTTCGCCGCCGGGCTGGGTATTCTCGGCTCCCCCTGGGTGGGCAGGGGCATCCACGGGCTTCTCGATCCGTCCGCGCCGCGGCCGGTGCTGGACATCGGTATTCTCGTTCTCTCCAACGGTCTTGCCGCCGCCGGCATCCTTCTGTCGCTCGTGCTCTTCGGGCGGGGGCGCGCCTCGGAAGCCGCTCAGGGGCGCCGGCCCGGCCCTCTGTACTCGCTGCTTGCGCACAAGTTCTACATCGACGAGCTGTATCTCCTGCTCATCCGCGCGCTCTTTTTCTCGCTCACCGCTGCTGTCGCCTGGTTCGATCGGCACGTCGTGGACGGGACGGTGAACCTCGTCGGCGGGGCCTCGAAGAACGGCGGCGAGCTCCTGCGCCGGACGCTCGCGGGCAAAGTGCAGGGCTACGCCTTGATCATCACGTGCGGCGTGCTCGCGGCGCTTGCCCTCCTGTTTGCCGCGAGCCTGGGGCTGTTCGGGCCTTGGCTGCTCGGGCCCGGGGGAGCGGGGCGATGAGGTTTCCCTTTCTCACGTCGATCTACGGTCTCCCGCTCCTGGCGGTGCTCGTCCTCTTCTGCATCCCGGCGCGCCGCCGGGGTGCGATCAAGATGGTGGCGCTGATCTCCTCGGCGGCCGCGCTGGCAATGACGGCAATGCTTTTCTTCTGGTACGACCGGGCCGCGGGAGGGCTGCAGTTCGTGGAGAGGGTGTCGTGGATCCCCGTCCTGGGAATTTCTTACTTCGTCGGGGTGAACGGGATCAACGTGATTCTGCTCCTTCTCACGGGGATCATCATCACCGCGGGAATACTCGCCTCCTGGGACGTGGTGCACCGGCAGAAGGAGTTCTTCATCCTCCTTCTCACGCTCACCACCGGGGTGTTCGGCGTGTTCATGTCCTGGAACCTGTTCCTGTTCTTCCTCTTCTACGAGATCGCCGTCCTGCCAATGTACCTCCTCATCGGGATCTGGGGCACCGGGAGGAAGGAATACGCAGCCATGAAGCTGACACTGTACCTCATGGCCGGCAGCGCCTTGATCCTTGCGGGAATCCTCGGCCTCTACTTCGCCGCGGGCCAGCGCACCTTCGACCTGGACCTGCTGGAGAAGGCCGCCTACGATCCCCTGTTCCAGAAGCTCTTCTTCCCGATCCTCTTCGTGGGATTCGGAATCCTTGCCGCCCTCTGGCCGTTTCACACCTGGTCGCCCGACGGCCATGCCTCTGCTCCAACAGCGGTCTCAATGCTCCACGCCGGCGTGCTCATGAAGCTCGGCGCCTACGGTTGCCTCCTCGTGCCGATCACGCTTCTCCCCGACGGGGCGCGCTTCTGGCTGCCGATGGTGGCCCTCCTGTCGGTGGTGAACATCGTCTACGGCTCCCTGGGGGCAACGGCTCAGAAGGATTTGAAATACATCGTCGCGTATTCCAGCGTGAGCCACATGGGAATCGTGATGCTCGGCCTCGCCTCGATGAACGAGACGGCCATCGGCGGGGCGGTTCTGCAGATGTTTTCCCACGGCATCATGACCGGTCTCTTCTTCGCCCTCGTGGGAATGATCTACGGCCGCACGCACACGCGGATGGTGGACGAGCAGGGGGGGCTGGCCTCCCGGATGCCCGCCCTGGCCGCGTTCTTCGTTCTCACGGGTCTCACCTCTCTGGGTCTTCCGGGCTTGAGCGGATTTCCCGCGGAGCTGGCGGTCTTCATCGGGGCTTTCCGGGCGTACCCCGTGGTCACCGTGGTGTGCACGACCGGAATCGTGATCACCGCCTTCTACGTGCTGCGGCTGTTGCAGACGCTCCTCTTCGGCCCGCGAAGGACGACGAGCGGGGCAGAATCCGCCTTCGGCGATGCAGAATCCGCCTTCGGCGATGCAAAATCCGCCTTCGGCGATGCAAAATCCGCCTTCGGCGATGCAAACAGGGTGGAGTTCGCGGCCTTGGCGCTACTCATGATCTTCATCCTGGCCGTCGGGCTGTACCCCCTGCCGTTCGTCCGCGTGATCGGCTCCGCAGTCGCGCCGGTGGCCGCGAAGCTCGGGGGGATGTGAGATGAGCGTGGCGCCCTGGAGCGTGGAGCTTGCCACGGCGGCTCTTCTCGTCCTCGTCCTCCTCGCGGACCTGATCGCCCCGCACGGGAAAAAGATCGTCTGGGTATGCTTTCTTGCGGGGAGCCTCGTGATCCTCGGTCTCGCCGTGATCGCCCGGGGGGACGCCTTCCTCCTGGGGGGATCGTACGCGGCAGACGGCATATCGTGGCCGGCAAAGATCCTGATCGTGCTCGGCACCATCCTGACCGGCGCCGTGTCGATGGACTCCCTCCCCATCCGTGAGAAGTATCACGGCGCCTACGCGGCGCTCCTGCTGGCCGCCTCGCTGGGAATGATGGTCCTCGTCTCTTCCCGTGAGCTGGTCACCATGTACGTCGGCCTGGAAACCTCCTCGGTCAGCCTGTACGGGCTCGCGGCCCTTGCGAAGAAGGACGCGTTCTCGCTGGAGGCGGGGATCAAGTACCTGGTCATCGGCGCGCTTTCATCGGGGCTGCTCCTGTACGGGCTCGCCCTGGTCTATGTGGCGGCCGGTACGACCTCGCTGGACGGCATCCGCGCCGCGCTGGGTCATGCTCCGGGACCCCTGTCCGCGGCGGGCATCATCCTCGTGCTTCTCGGCGTGGGCTTCAAGATCACCATGGTTCCGATGCACGTGTGGACGCCGGATGTCTACCAGGGAGCGCCGACCCCCGTGTCCGCGTTCATCTCCGTGGTGTCGAAATCGGCGGGGTTCGTGTTTGCCGTACGGCTGTTCTCGCTTGCTTTCGCCGACCTTCGGCCAGCGTGGGAGCCCATTTTCATGGCGGGGGCCGTTCTCACGATGACGGTGGGCAATCTCGCGGCGATCCCGCAGAGCAGCGCCAAGCGCCTGCTTGCCTACTCATCGATCTCCCAGGCCGGCTACCTCCTGGTCGGGTTTCTCGGGACACGATCCTCCGGGACCAGCGCCGTGCTGTTCTACCTTTTCGTTTACACCCTGGCGAACGTCGCGGCGTTCTCCTCGGTCATAGCCTTCTCATCAGCAACCTGTTCCGATCGGCTCGACGACTACGCCGGGCTCGCCCGGCGCAGTCCCCTGCTCGCGCTGGTCTTCACATTCTCCCTGCTTTCGCTGGCAGGCATTCCGCCCCTGGGCGGGTTCATCGGGAAGGTGTATCTCTTCTCGGCGGCGATGGAACGGGGCTACCTCTGGCTCGTCGTTGCGGCGGCCCTCAACAGCGTCGTATCGCTGTACTACTACCTGATCGTCCTGAAGCGGATGTACATCACGGATGCGCCCTTGGGCGCCGGGCCGCTGCGGGTTTCCTTCCCCGTGAAGGCAGTCCTTCTCCTCACGACCGTGGGGACATTCTGGCTCGGGATCCTCCCCGGCCCCTTGATGCGGCTAATCTCCGAGGTGTCGTCCCGGGCTTTGCCGGGCCCTTGAGTGCCCGGCTCCGGGCAGGCGCGCGTTTCTTCGGCGCCGAGGCGTGTGCCGCGATGGGCGCCGCAGCCTGCAGGGGCGCGTTGGACAGCAGGAACGAGAGCACCAGCCCGATGACCGCAAACCCGCCCGCCACTACGAATGACCACAGGGACGCGGGGGCCGGGCTGAGCCGGTCCTGCAGGGCCGCGAAGATCTGCGGGCCCACGATGCCGGCGGCCGCCCAGGCCGTGAGGACCGAGCCGTAGACCGTGGACATCAGGCCGGCCCCGAACACGTCGCAGATGAATGAAGGCATGGTACCGAAGCCTCCCCCGTAGCAGAGCAGGACCCAGCACACCAGGACAGCGAATACCCAGGGGCTGCCGGTGATCACCAGGAGGGCGAAGACCACGATCAGCGATCCGAGCATGACCCGGAAGGTCTGCGACCGCCCGATCCGGTCGGACACGGCGCCCCACAGGAACCGGCCCGCGCCGTTGAAAAGCGAGCTGACGGCGACCAGAGTCGCGCCGAAACCGGCAAGAACCGCGGGGGCAAGGTCCGGGCTCACCCGCTTCAACAGTGTCTGGAAGAGAGGAGACTGGAAGCTGATGATCGCGATCCCTGCCGTGATGTTGCAGAAGAAAACGATCCAGAGGAGGAGGAACCTGGGGGAGAAAACCGCGCGGCGGACGGGCATGTCCGCGTCGTCGGCGCAGCCGCCACTTGACGCGGGCGTGTACCCTTTCGGCATCCATCCCGCCGCGGGGTTGCGCATGAAGGCGGCCGAGGCGAGGCCGAGCACCAGGAAGACCCCGCTCATGAAGAGGAACGATCCCGGGAGGTTTCGCCCGGTGATCCCGAGGAAGAGGGGCGCCAGCACCTTGCTCATGAAGAGGGCACCCAGCCCGAAGCCCATGACGACCATCCCCGTGGCAAACCCCTTCCTGTCGGGGAACCACTTCGCAGCCGTTGCGACGGGTGTCACGTACCCCAGGCCGAGCCCGATGCCGCCGATCACGCCGTACCCGGCATAGAGCAGAGGCAGGGACTTGATGCTGAACGCGAATGCGGCCGCGGCGTAGCCCGCGGCAAAAAGCACCGCGCCGATCATCGCCATGACCGTCGGGTTTCGCCTCGGGAGCTGCGAGCCGCCCCACGCGGCGGTCACCCCGAGGAAGAATATTGCCAGGGAGAATATCCAGGCGACCTGCGAGTTGGACCACCCGAAGGTTTCCCTGAAGTCGTGCACGAGCAGGCCCTGGAAAAAGCTCCAGGCGTACACGGTCCCGAGGCAGAGCATGAGGACCGTTCCCATCGCGGCGATGAGCCAACGCGTCCCGGCCTTTTCAGTGGGTACCATAGGATTTCCTTCCATCAGGGAAGCTTTATGATTGATGATCGTCTGAGATATCAGAAAGTGGTGCTGCTGTCAATGAGCCAGGAGCGCGGAAACGCCCAGGTATGCGATGACCGAGGAGCGGGTCAGAAGAAGACTCGCACGGTGATGGAGCCCGAGATGCCCGCGGGCGAGTTGCCGAATTCCGTCATGGTTCCTCCCTGGGCCCAGATCAGCCCCAGCTCGACACTGGACTCCGAGACGAACGAGGTGACGATGGCTGCCTGCACGAAGGACGACAGGTCGGTCAGGCTGACGAGGGCCGATCCGCGAAATCCGATCTTGTCCAGCACGGGATCCCCTGTGTCGGTAATCGACGGCTGGGTGAGAGACACGAAGAGGTAGTCCTTGCCCTGCCGCGCCGGCCGGCGCGCGAGCTCGGCCAGCCATGCCGCGGAGGCTGCCGCAACCCCCGGAGCGGACGATCCCAGCGCGGAATAAACCGCCTCGAGCTCGGACGCGCCAAGGCCTTCAGAGAGATGATAGTACTCGGTGATCACCATCGTGCGGATCTCGGGGAGCGTGGCCGAGGCCCCGAAAAGAAAGGAATACTGCAACCCGTCATAGCTGCCGAGCACCGCAGAGCCCGCAACGCTGCCGTCGGCGAAGGCCGCATACCGGGCCCTGCCCGAGAGCCCGCCTTCGAACCAGACCTGCAGCGTGTCCCACCCCGGCACCTCGTAGAGCGGGGCAACGGACGCGTTGAGCGCCGCGGTCCAGGACTCGCTGTTGCTCCAGTAGCCCGAGAGGGACAGGTCGGTTCCGGGGAGCGCCGAGGAGGACAACCGGGCCCCGACCCCGGATTCCCGCAGCTGGTCGAAGAAGACGCCGAAACCTGCGAACGAGACGACCGGCGTGATGAGCTCCGCCTTCACCGCGGGAACCCCCTCCCGGACCGCCCGGGTCGCCGTCGAGTCCTTCGGGGGATTCACGGGATCGGACGGGTTGTAGACGAATCCGGCCCCCCACTTCAGCCTCTGCTTGCCCAGCCTGAGGTAGAGAAGGTCACCGAAGTTCACGTCAGTGTACAGCTCGTTGATCAGCAGGGAGGGGATCTCGACCGTCGCTCCCGTCTGGTGGGACAGCACGGCCGCATCCTGGGCGGTGAAGTCGAGAAGCCCGAGGGTCGTGTACTTCCGTGAGAAGGCGATCTTTCCGTCCACCAGTCCCTCGGCGCTGACCTCCTGGAAGGGCGCCAGTGAGGCGAACACCGACGAAGTGTTTTCGGAGGAGGCAGTCGCTTCCGTGTCCACTTCTCCCGAGAGCTTGTAGCTCAGGAGGTCTTCCGCGGGCAGCGGTCCCGTGCCGAAGGTCAGGGACGCCGCGCAGGCGGCGGCAGCCAGGGCTCGATGCATCGCTTCCACCTTCCTTCGGCGTCTAGAAGTCGTACGGGAAGAGACGGCCGGACTCCAGGTACTCCTTCGTGAAGAACTGGTCCGGCACGGTGGTCAGGGGGGTGACATCGAAGAGCCGGATGCGGCTCCTGTCTTCGGGCTTCAGGGCGTCCACGTACTCCATCTGCACCTCGGCTGCCCTGCCGTCCTTCATTGTCGACTGCGTGACCGTGTAATACTTCAGCACCTTCTCGGAAACGGCGAAGAAGGCCTTCTTCACCGGCATCCGCGTGGCCTTGTCCACCCAGAGGTGCACGAGGCTGTAGGCGAGCTTGCGGTTCTTCGCGCGCAGCTCGAAGCGGTAGCAGGCTTTGCCGTCCAGGCTCTCTTCTCCGATGTAGCGCGCCGCGTAGTCGAGGTTCGTGTTGAACCGGGTGAGGTCGAGATTCGAAGTCTCCCCGCCCCGGGAGCTCGCGGTGGCGGAGGTTTTCACGACCTTGTTCGTGGTGGCAAACCGCTCGTAGAACACGTCCTCGCTTCGCAGCAATGCGAAGTTCTTCTGCGAGGCGGGGGCCGTGGCCACCCAGACCACCTTGTTGTTCTTGCGGACGAAGAAACCCTCGCTCGAGCGATCGGTGCCCGTTGAGTACGTATCCACCACCGCCATGCGCGCCTTGCAGTTCACGGGGAGCATCACCGAGTCCACCGCGTCGATGTACGCCAGGGGATCCCCCTCCGGGAAGCTTTCCGCGGCCAGGGGAAGGCAGAACGCGGCGGCGATGACAATTGCACAGACCCTCTTCATGTGTCCTCCAGTGAAAACTCTGTTCTATCTGTTCGCCATCTGCTCGACCGCCTGCTTCTCCGTCTCCCGACCCACCGTTCGGAAGGTCGTGGCGAAAAGCAGCAGGAAGAGCAGGACGAAGGGAGCGGCCAGGGTGAACGTGTCCAGCGTGAGGGCCATGCGCGTCATCCCGAACATGTACTGCAGCATCAGGAGCGGGGGCCTCACGATCCGGGCGTCGAATACGGCCCCCATGGCCGCCACGGTGCCGGCGCCCAGCAGGTAGCCGGCGAGCAGGGCGGCGACGGATTCTCCGAAGAAGAGGTTCCGCACCGTTCCCTTCGGAAACCCGAGGGCCCGCAGGGTCCCGATTTCGTCCCTTCGGTCGAAGATGTTGGTCAGAACCACGGACCTGATCCCGATCAGAAGCGCGAGGAAGATGATCATGGCCATGAACCCGAAGAAGAGGATGTCGGTTGTCCCCAGGGAGAGGAGGAATTGCACGAACTTGTCGTCACGGTAGCCCTTGACCTGAAACACCGACATGCGCGTGGAAAGCTCCTTCACCATGGCAGGGATGCCCCGCTCGTCCTTCACGTAGGCCTTGTAGAACGGAAACGAATCTCCCAGCTCGGACATCGTGATGTAATCCTGGACCCGGACGGTGATCCCGTCCTCGTACCAGGGGGCCGAGGCCCGGAATACGCCCGCGATCGTGAAGTCCATTGCGTTGCGTGCCCCGTACGCGGAGGGAATGAAAATGACGATGCCGTCGCCGACTTTCAAGCGGTACTTCTGGGCGATGGACGTGGTGACGAGCACCGTGTATTCATCGTTCGGCCCGGGGAAGCGGCCCTCCACCAGCTCGGTGTGGGCGCGAAACGGCGCGTCTTTCTGGAAATCGGTGGCGGTCACCCGAACGTACTCACGGGCCGTGCCCGCCTGAATCTCGCAGCCTGTCTGGATCCAGGGAACGAGGATCTCCGTGTTGGCGTGAGCATCCAGGTACTCACGGATGACGTGTGCCTCCTGCACATAGCGGCCGGTGTCCGCCTCAGTGAACTGGAAATCGCTCTTCGTGGAGATCCACAAGTGGCCGGTCCACTTCGCAATGGTGTCTTCCCGGATGTGCGTGGTCACCCGGGCGCCCAGCCCGAAGGAGAAGACCAGCACGAGAGAGCTGAGGAATCCCGCCGCCACGACGAAGAGCGCTCGCAGGGGACGCTCGAGAATGTTGCCCGCCATGTACCTCAGGAGCTCCATGCCTACCTCTTCTCCAGTGTTCTCAGGATGGAAAGCCGGCCTCCCCGGATCGCGGGGAAAAGCGGGGCAAGGACGGCCACTGCCAAGAAGATGCCGACGACCACGATAATCTTGCCGGAGTGGAAGCTCGGCCGGAATCCGTTCCCGATCATGTAGGACCAGAAGGTGGTGCTGTTCTGGATGCCAGTGGCGTGGAGCACGCCGATCGCCCCCGCGGCAAGGAGGAAGCCCGCCACGGCGCCCGCCGCGATGGCAAGGAACCCCTCCAGCGTGAACTGCAGGGTGATGTCGGAGCGTGAGAAGCCAAGGGCCCGCATTGTGCCGATCTCGCTGTATCGTTCGATGAGAGAGAAGGTGGTGAGCTTTACCACCAGCAGGACGCAGATCGCAAGCAGGATCGTTTCCACGGTTTTCATTGCCACGTCGAATCCGAGCACGATCTCCGCGAAGATCGGCGCATACTCCCTCCACGACACCACCTTGAGCCGGGGCTCGTGCGCGTCCAGCCAGGACTGGATGCGGGGCAGCACATGGGCGCTCGTGCGGGCATCCGCGAGGAATCCCACGACTTCCGACGCGAGCGGTTCCTCGTATCCCACCATTGCCCTGAAGCCGGCGAGGTCGAAGAAAATGCTGCTCAGTCCAATGGCCTCCTTCGGCATCGATCGGTAGTCGATGCCGCCCTTCGCCAGGATGGAGCGATCCACGAATTCCCCTTCCCGGTTCGGAAGGAGGAAGACGTAGCTCGCGCCGATATCGAGGTTCTTGTCACGCGAATACTCGTACCAGGAGGGCGCGGCGGCGCCCTGCTCGCCGCCGCCCAGCGGGGAACCGGTGGCATAGTACATGTCGGTGAAGTTGCGGTTGAAATCCTTCATGTCCATGGCCACGCCGCGAAACCCGTGCTCCGCATCCTTCTTCCCGTAATACAGCCCCGTGAAGACGATGCGCTCCTGCGTCCCGCTCACCTCGGGCAGGCCCGCAAGGAACATCCTTACCGCGGAGACTTCCTCCGGATTGAGCATCTGTTCAGGTTTGTAGAAGTAGAAGCCGAAGCTGTTCTTCGTTTCGATGTCCTTCTCTACCACCAGGAAGTGGCCCGAAAATGCCCGGCCGAACATGTCAGACTGCTTCCGCGAGATGTCCTCCACCAGGTTTTCGAAAGTGAAGGTCAGGAAAGCACCCAGCAGGGCGATCAGGAGAATGATGCGGGTGCGCCACGCGTGGCGGCCGAGGTTTCGAAGGCAGAGGGAAAGGCGCTCCATCAGGCGGCCTCGATTCCACCGTCGTGCAGGCGGATGACCCGGGCCGCCCGCTCCATGACGCGCGGGTCGTGGGAAGAGAAAATGAAGGTGGTGCCCCGGTCACGATTGATGCCTTCCATCAGCGCGAGCACCTCGGCGCCCGTCTCCGAATCCAGGTTGGCCGTGGGCTCGTCCGCCAGGACGATGAGCGGATGCGTGACAAGGGCCCGGGCGATCGCCACGCGCTGGCGCTGGCCGCCGGAAAGCTCGAAGGGCTTGTGCCGGATGTGCTCCCCGAGTCCGACCGCCTCCACAATTTCGAGCACACGCTCCCTTTTCGCTGAAGGCGAGAGCTCCCGGTGCAGGATGAGGGGGAGATGGACGTTCTCGAAGACGTCGAGGACGGGCAGGAGATTGAAGGACTGGAAGATGAAACCAAGCGTGCGGCTGCGGTAGCGCGTGCGAAGCTTCTCGGGGAGACCCTGGATGTCCTCCCCGGCCACATGCACGGTACCGGACGTCGGGGCATCGATCAGGCCGATCATGTTGAGGAGGGTGGTCTTGCCGCTTCCTGACGGTCCGGCAACGCAGGTGAACGACCCGCTCTTGATCTCCAGGTCGATGTTCTGAAGTGCCCGGACCGTGGTCTTTCCGAGCCGGTACTCCTTGCAAAGCCCTGTCAGGGTGATGCCGTTTCGTACTGCAGCCATACCCTGTGAAACCCCGGATCCGCCTTTGCATGTCACCGTGACTGAAAATTTTCAATCACAAATTGATTTTCTTACATCATCGGGGGAACACAGCTTCCTCCAGGCTTGGCAGCAGCCCTTCAAGTCCGGCTTGGTCGAAATGGAACGAGGCAAGGTCTGCATCGTCAGGTGGCAGGAGCGCAATCGCCTGCTGAATCACGGCCAAGGGCACCTCCACGACGTGCCGCAGCGCCGGCTCGCGTTCCTTCTTCCAGCGCGCGATCCTCGCGGAGGATTCCTCGATCCTCGTCCGGAGCTCCCGCGCCCGTGGAGAGGCGTGGCAGGCCGCGGCGAGCAGTCCCTCGAAGACCTTCACGGTCTGCGCCGCAGAGCCCTCCACGATGACGAGGTCGTGGCCCGCGAGAATCGCGCGCGCCGCCCAGGCAGCTGCTTCGTCGAGACCTGCGAAATCCGCGGGAGGGACCTCTCCCGCGAAGGCGCTCCTGTCCGAGTAGTTTTTCAGCATGAGCAGGCCGTCGGACATCAGGGGGCCGGTAAAGCCCGTGCCGTCCCGCAGGAGGGCGTTCCAGGGCCGGGAGAACGTGACTAGGCTGCGGTCGACGGAAGAATCCAGCAGGTGCGTGGTCATGATCATGTCGGCCTCCGCAGCCAGGTCCCGGAACACCGAGAAACGCCTCTCCGCCTCTTCGAGCGGCACCTTCGTGTCGGGGGATTCCCGGTGGAGGTTCGCCACGGTCGGAAGGTAGGGAAAATGCTTGAGGACGACCTGGATGCCGCAGCTCTTCAGCTCATCGGCGGTCATGCGCGCCCTGTCCGCCGCGCGAGGATCTGCCGTGCTCGTATCCACCGTCGGCCCCAGCGCGACATTGATCCCGATTGCACTGAACACGAATGCGTTCAGCCGGGCAAGGGTATGGAACTGCTCGTCCGTCATCCGTCGGAACCTTCCGACGAAGCCCCCGACGTACCCGTCGCCGAATACCCCCGTCCGCGCCGTCCCTCGCAGCTTCACGATATCCGAGCAGACGAGGAGGGGGAGGTCAGTGAGCTCCTCGAGGGCCCGGTTGGTCCGGCGGATCCGCTCGTAGCTCGTGCTCCCGTAGTGCGGGATCACGCCCCCGATCTGCAGGCGCTGGACCATCGGCGCGAATCCCGGCTCGAGGGCCAGCGGGCCGGAGTACCCGAAACCGTCCACGTTGACGATGAGGAGCTGACCCAGCTCCGATTCCAGCTTTCGGGCGCAGTTCAGCGGTATCTCGAGATTCCCCCGGGCGGCGAGGGACTCGACGAACGGGGACTGCGACGCACAGGGCCCGGCTGAAAGGAGGCCGAAGAGCAGGACGAGCGCGATCACCGCATGCGCGGCTTCAGCGGGAGCGTCAGCGTGAAGATAGTTCCCTCGCCCGGCGTCGAAGTGAATGCGACGCGCCCTCCCAGGTATTCCTCGGCCAGCAGCTTCATCCCCCATGTCCCGAGTCCCCTGTCGGCACCCTTCGTGGAGAAATACCGCCTGAATACCTGCAGTCGAACTTTTTGGTCCATACAGGAGGGGTTGTGCACGGAGAACGCTGCCCTGGCTGCGCCGGTCCTGCGGAGCCCGATGGTCACAACGGCTCCCGCGGGAGAGGCTTCAAGCGCGTTCTTGAGCATGTTGACGAGTATCCTCTTGACCAGCGCATCATCGGAAATGAAGGAGAATTTCTCGGAGAACGGAGCGATGACCAGGGTGCGGCCCTGCGCGATCTCCAGACCCTCCACCTGCGTCATGAGCTGAACCGCGAGCGAGTGTGATTCGATGAGGTTCCGCTGGGCCCGGAGCGTGCCGTTCTCCGCGGAGAGCATGATCTTCTGTCCCTCGATCTCTTCCTGCAGCGTGTCGCAGACGGCCATGAGACGCTCCAGGAGGTTCCGCTTGGCATCCTCGGACGTTTCTCCCCGGCGCAGGAGGTCAAGGTACACGCGGAAGCTCGATGCCGTGTTCTGGATATCGTGGAAGAATATCCTCTCGAGGGCGGTGCGGCGCTTCAGGTCGCTGATATCGCTGAAATTGACCATCACGTAGTCGCTGCCGGCAATCTCGAATGGAGTCGTCCTCACCAGCAGGTCGCGTGCCGGTGGGCTCTCCGGCGCATCCACCGTGATGTGGCACTCCCGCGCCGCCGGCTGGCCCGTCTTCTG